>JAYEHE010000227.1:0-2985 GCA_034659415.1 Candidatus Zixiibacteriota bacterium
CCCCTGAAGCTTTAGCTTTATTTGAACTTAATTTAAGGATGAGACTTTCAAGGAGATCAGAGAGAAGGAAAGCCTATAGTTATTGGAAGGCATATAAATTGCCTTTAAAATATAGAAGATACTCATTAAGGGCGTTAAAAATAGTGGTTGCCATACGGGCTTTAAAAGAAAGAAGAAAAAGAGATAAGTTTAAAGGTGATGATTACGATGATTACAACGATTATGAGGATTAATTAATATGGATAAGTTACACGATAAAATGGATAAAATGCTTGAACTACAGAAAGAAAATAATACCCTTATGACTGATATCAAGCACAAGGTAATAAAGAATTCTGTGATGCTAAAAACAACTATTAGCAGATTAATTAAGATCCTTAATGAGGTGGAGTATCTTACTACCGAAGAAGAAGATTAATCAAGAGAAGTATTAAGATTGCTAATTGCACTTTGCCTAGTCCATTCATATTCATCTGTTGATAGTTGCTGTAATGCTTTAGAAGGAGTATTAGGATTTTCAGCTACATTTTTTCTAACCTCATAATCTTCATCCGTTGATAGTTGTTGTAATATTTCAGGAGGAGTACTAGGATTTTTGGCTATGCAACCCCTGAAATATTTATTTTCATTTGTTGATAGTTGTTGTAATATTTCAAGAGGAGTACTAGGATTTAACGCTGCATGATATACGACCTCCATCTCTTTATCTGTTGATAGTTGTCGTAATATTTCAGGAGGAGTACTAGGATTATAAGCTACTCTTTGCCTAATACACCAATCTTCATCTTCACTTAATATTTTAAATATTTTTTTAGAAGTATTTTTATTATCAGTTAATTTCATTTTCACATCAATAGATAATGTGCCCAAGGCCAATTGCATTTTAAATTCTTTAATAGTCATTATAATTTAATGAAATAATAATTTCATCCACCTTTTAACAAATAGTTTAGGAGTAAATGGAGCAATAATTTGCTTACAATCTTTTACTATCTTTTTCTGTAAATGTACATCATCTAATACCATCATTAATTTCTGTTGTAAATCATTTACATCATCCTGTTTATGATAAATTGCTGCGTCTCCATATATTTCTCTAAACACTGGCATATCATTTAAAACAATTGGAGTGCCACAAGAAATTGCTTCAATTGGAGAAAGGCCAAATCCTTCAAAAATTGTAGGTGCGATAAGTACTGCGGCTTTTGTCAATTCAGTAATAACTCGTTCACGACTAATATTATGTAAAAAGATTACATTTCGTTTAGCGTGTGCTTGAAGTTTTTTAAAATATAATTCATTTTTATTTTTACCAACACAAGTAAGGGATGCTTCAATATCCTGTACCGCATCTATGCCAAGTTCAAATCGCTTATGTGGTGTAAATCTACTTATTTGAATTACGCTTTTATCTTTAGTTTCTATTGAAGGCACAGAAGACAAATCTACATCAGCGTAAAAATATATTTGCTCGCTTGCAACATTGAATATTTCACGCAAAACTCTTTGAGTATTTTTACTGGCGCTAATAACCAACTCACAATAATTTTTTAATATCGTTATTAAATTCGGGAAATCTAAAGGAATAGCAAATTTCTCATCCTCAGGAGTCATCGGCCATTCTCTCCAATTGTATGGTATATCCCATACCCAGCATATTAAAGGTTTATTATATTTAACTTTAGCAGCAAATGCATCAGATAATCTGGCTATAGTGCTACAATAAATTAAGTCTACACTTGAATCACAGGAATTATCTATAGATTCTATATTATCAGGTAAAAGATCAAAGAATTTCCTATCAAATTCTTCATAAAAATAATGTGCAATTTTTATCATTATTTACTTTCTCCTTTAAAATCTCGTACTCGCTCAACTACTTCTTTCAGTCTATCAGAAAATTTGTGTTTAGCATGTACAACTTCCTGGCCATATTTTGCCATAGCTTTGCGTTCATCTTCGTGTTCTAAATAATATTCAATTTTTTCTAAACACTCTTCAGGAGATTTATAGGTGTCACACATTTTTCCAACCTCAAACCAATTTTCAATCCCTTTAATATGATTAGTTAATAAAAATCCGCCGGCACCCATTATTCTATAATCCCTCGCACTCATAGATAATTCAACATTAGACCATCCAGAATTTCCTATATTTATTTTAGCGCTTTGACACATTTTATTATGTGCTCGATTAAACATTCTGGTATAATGCATAAATTCAAATTTTTCATTTTTTTCAAGAATATTTAATAATTCCCGTCTGCCTCGATGGATTCCTGTATTAGATCCTGCAAATACTACATCTGTTGCCATCAATATATCTTTAAAGTCCATTTCTTCTGTCCTATGCCAAACTGGAGAAATCCCTTCAGAAAGCCAATAAATATTTTCGATACCCGCTTGCTTATACTTAAATAGATTTCCTTTTCCAATAGTAAATTTGAGATGGCAATATTTATACAGAGGTTTATGTTCATTTAAAAAAAGATTTATATCATCCCGAACATCAACATTCCACATTACTGTTATAGTCTTTTTCGATAATTGTTCAATAGTCTCATTGTATGTAATATCTCTTGATAAAAAGATAAAATCGGGTTTATGCATATCTACAAGATCAAGTAGTTGACTAGCTTTAGAAGTTAGTGGATCGTGTATCGCAACTATTTTATGTCCTAATTCTTCAAACGCTTCCAAAAGATATCTGCCAGTCTGCAAATCTGCTTGAGGGAATCCAAGTATAATATTCATTTATTTTCTCCTTTGTCAGTGCATACAGTTTTAAATACTTTTTCCCACGCCTCTGTAAATTGCGTAGGATTAAATAATTCTTTCACAACTTCTCTCGCATTATCAGCCATTCGTTTAGCCTCATCAGGATTATCTAATATATATTGAATACCTTTACGAAGTTCTACTGGATCATTGCTGAATATCCCATGTACATTATTTTCAAAAATATTGCCTGGCTCACAATAAGCCG
>JAYEHE010000228.1:0-2985 GCA_034659415.1 Candidatus Zixiibacteriota bacterium
TATTACATTTAGGACACAACATTATTAATTAATACTCTCTAATCCGTTTATAAGTTTATTAATATCTTCATCAGTTCTTTTTTCCGTAGTCGCAATAATCAAACAATTATCCATTTTAGAATACCACCGACCGGCATCAATACCCGGCAATATTCCGTCCTTAACCAATTTCAAAATTATATCATGAGCCGGAATAGGAGTTTTTACTGCAAACTCATGTATATAAGGATTATTGAAATAAGGTTCATATCCATCAAGTTCAAAAATCTTTTCTGCTGTATTATGAGCATTTTCCAAAGATAATAATGCTACTTTTTTTAAACCTGTTTTCCCAAGTAACGAACAATAAACAGAAGCGATTGTTGCACATAATGCCTGATTTGTGCAAATATTAGAAGTAGCTTTTTCCCGACGGATATGTTGCTCTCTGGTTTGCAGAGTTAAAACAAATCCGTCCTTGCCATCCACATCTTTAGTGCGTCCGGCAATTCTTCCAGGAATCTGTCTTGCTAAATCCTTTTTGACAGCAAAAAATCCAAGTAGCGGTCCTCCAAAAGAAATCGGCAATCCAAGCGGTTGTCCTTCACCAACAACAATATCTGCTCCACTCTCAGCGGGTGTTGTCAAAATAGCTTGAGAAATTGGATTAATCGACATAATCATTTTTCCGCCAACTTTATGAATTAATTCAGCCGCAATTTGAACATCCTCAATATATCCAAAGAAATTTGGTTGTCCCAAAAGAACACAAGCTGTACTTTCATCGATTAAATCAGTCATACGATTAAAATCAGTTAAACCATCTTTCAATGGCACTGTTATTAATTCGATATCGTGTCCGGAAAGATAGGTTTGAATAACTTCCCGGTAAAGAGGATTAACAGTTTCAGATAGTATAGCTTTATTTCGGCGGGTTACGCGTGATGATAAAATAATCGCTTCGGCAGTAGCCGAGGCACCATCATACATAGAAGCATTAGCAATATCCATTCCGGTTAAACGACAAATATGAGTTTGGAATTCATAAATAACCTGCAATGTCCCCTGAGCAACTTCTGGTTGATATGGGGTGTATGCTGTTACAAATTCCGGGCGGCTGGCAATATTATTAATTGCCGATGGTATAAAATGATCATAGATACCACCTCCGGCAAAACAGGTCAATTCGGTGTTATTCTCTTTTGCTAATGATTGAATATCATGAAGTAATTCCATCTCAGATAAAGCAGGAATATTCAATTCTTTTTTTAACCTAAGTTCTTTAGGGATATTACTAAAGAGTTCATTTATATCTTTAACATTAATTTTGTCGAGCATAGCACGACGATCATCATCAGTATTTGGTATATATGGCATTTATAATTTACTCTAACCTTAAATATTTATTCCAAAATTTCTTTATAATCTTTAGGGCTTAACAATAATTCAATTTCCGGTGTTTTTTTAAGTTCAATTTTAATCATCCATCCCTGTCCAAATGGGTCACTATTAATAACCATCGGGTTATCATCAAGTTCAGCATTTACTTCAATGATTTTCCCAGAAAGAGGCAGAAACATATCTGAGACCGATTTAACAGCTTCAATAGTGCCAAATGTCTGCATTTGGTCAAATTCATCACCTATATTGGGTAATTCTACAAAAACAATATCACCTAATTCACTCTGGGCGAAATCGGTAATCCCGATTGTGGCAATATTACCTTCAATTCTAACCCATTCGTGTTCTTTAGTATATTTTAATTCTTCCGGAATATTCACTATGTCCTCCTTAAATTAAGATTCTTTCTGATTAGTCTCTAATTCAGCATTTGTAGCGTCAGTTTTTATGTTAACGACTTCTTCAGCGCTACTTTTTAATGTGAGAGATAATTTTTCAGAAGATTCTGGGTCTGTCTTTTTTTTTAAGTAATTCTCTAAAAAGTTGATATCATAATTACCCTTAATGAAATCAGGGTTACGTATAATTTCTTTATGAAATGGTATTGTAGTCGGTACGCCTTCAATGACATACTCGTCCAAAGCTCTACTGAGCCTAACTAAAGCTTCTTCGCGGGTACGTCCTTTAACAATCAATTTAGCAATCATTGAATCATAATATGGAGGAATTACATAGTCCGTATAAGTAGCAGTTTCAATTCTAATGCCAAGACCGCCGGGTGTATTTATGGCTGTTAGTTTTCCTGGTGTGGGTCTAAAATCTTTTTCGATATCTTCAGCATTTATCCGACATTCAATCACTGCCCATTTGGGGACTATTTCATCCTGATTATATTTTAATTCCTCTCCCATCGCAACTTTAAGCTGATCTTTTACTAAGTCAATTTCGAAAGCTTCTTCGGTAACAGGATGCTCTACCTGAATACGAGTATTCATTTCCATGAAGTAATATTTTAAATCTTCATCTACCAAAAATTCTATTGTACCGGCTCCACGATAATTAACCAACTTTGCTCCACGTACGGCAGCCTCACCCATTTCTTTTCTAAGTTCCGGTGTAAGCAACGGCGAAGGAGTTTCTTCAATCAATTTTTGATGTCTTCTTTGAATAGAACAATCTCTTTCACCAAAATGATAGAAATTTCCGTGTGTGTCGCCCATTAGTTGTATCTCAACATGATGAGGACCAACAATAAATTTTTCCAGATACAAATCAGGATCCCCAAAAGCATTACCGGCTTCGGTTGAGGCAATATTAAAGCCTCTTTCTAATTCTGCATCGTTCCGACAAACTCTCATTCCTTTACCGCCACCACCTGAGACAGCTTTTACAATTACCGGATATCTGATTTCTTTAGCCAATTCCAGAGCATCATGAAAACTTGAAACAATTCCTTTTGAACCGGGAATAGTAGGGACACCTGATTTTCTCATTAACTCTTTGGCTTTTACTTTATTGCCTAACATCCGAATCTGGTCAGGAGTAGGTCCTATAAATACTATTCCGCATGATTCACAAATTTCAGCAAAGTCAGCATTTTCAGCC
>JAYEHE010000229.1:0-2982 GCA_034659415.1 Candidatus Zixiibacteriota bacterium
CATCCTCAACCTTTCGCCGAAATTCCGAAATGGCACTCCAAAACCCCGTATATTTGCGGCTGAGCCGTTCATATTCTTGAATCGACAGCAATACTGCAACCGGTTTTCCTCGTCTGGTCAATTCAATATATGGCCCCTTTTCGACATAATGGATAATAGTGGGAAGTCTGTTTTTTGCTTCAGATATGGAAAATTGCTTTTGCATTATTACCACCTCCTTGACATGTTATATTTTTATTTATTATAGCCATCTTTATAGCCATAATCAAGAAAATAATTAACAACCCTGCCGCAAGTGAATGAGATCGCAACGGAGCTTACCCCTTAATTATAGGTCGAGACCTTTGCAAAACGTCCCCTTTTGCCCGATTACTGCGTCAGGCTAAAATTTCAATCCTCGAAATATTCAATATATTCCTCCGGTTGAAATTTTCGCCTTCCTTGCACTCGAACAAAATTGAACATTTTTCAAAGGTCTCAGGTCTTGGGTTCCAAATGTTTCGAGGTGAAATTTAATTGCAGATTTGACGTCGGCTACAGCAGTTTCATAGGTGTCGAGATGTTTTCCCGCGATAATTTTGAATTGCAACAGCGAGCGCATTCCCCGTCCCGCTGCAAGAGCGGGACTGCGGGGTTAGCAAGCGAATCAAAAAATTGACAGAATTCCTTACAGTCAAAAATTCCCAGCAGCTTGCTGCGGGGTTATTCAATTGTTTCATCATTTTAGCATTCTTTCATATTCATCATGATTCCCAATCCATACCCAAATAAAGTCTTCTCCATCTTCTATAGCAAGAGCTCTGTAGTTCAGGCCGATTCGAACTGACCAAAAGGAACCAATCTTTTTGAAATGAAGTGAAGGATGATAAGGATTGTTCTTCAAAAGTTCAAAATTTTCATCAGCTGTTTCCCGGATAGAAGATGGAAGCTTATCAAAACATTTCCAAAATCGAGAACTCGTCCTATGCATTTACAAAGCCTTTAAATTGTCATTATTCTTTTCCTGCAGAGCTTCTTCGGCTAAGAAGTCTAATTTCCCTGAATTTGAGTCCTCTTTAATTTGCTTATCCCATATTTTCCAGTCCTTTTTAGCAAACCACTGCCTCAAATTGATATATTCCTGTTTGGGCAATTCTTCAATTTCCTTTTTTATTTCAGCTACCTGTACCATTTGTAACTCCTGTTTTTATTTATTGGCTAACAAGTAATTATATGATTTTCCGTTTAAATACCACGCATAAAAAATGTAATGGATGTAGAGGGCTTAACGTACTTAACTTATAAACTTATTTGCCGGTTAGCGAATATTTTTTAGCTTTTGCTGTCTTCTCGCCTCGAATTACTGATTTACCGACCGTTATTTAGCTCTTGCTACGCGCAAGGCTTCTTGCGCCTCTATAGGCAATTGTACGGAAATAAAATAAGATTCTGGATAAAGATAATCTTCGCCTGACTCGTCAACAACTCTCACGTACCCTTCTTTCGATGCCTCGTTGTCAGGTAAAACCAGATATATCTTTCGCCGTTCCAGATCTTCACAATCCTTATTTTCTATGCAAAGCATAAATATACGTTTTTCGTTATTTTGTTCCATAGTTTTAATCCAATAACCGTTTAATTTTCATTTTCTTTCTGCCAATGCCGTGGACTTCATACCAGTGCAATTCAGCCCTACGGATACTACCAGTCTGAAGGCGAACATTGGCAACCCCCTTCATTTTACGCCAACGACCAACGCCATACTGTTTTTGAAGCCGCATGATATCTCGGATATTTCCACCAACGGCTATCGTTTCTACATTCTTGATTTCATTTATTATCTCAAAATACACGCCAATTTCCAATGGTATAATAGTTTAATTTACGCACAACAAGTGGTTGTATGGTTTTTCGTTTAAATACCACACATAAAAAATGTCGACAACAACAATGTAATTTTGTATGTTTTATCTAACCGTTTAAGACGCAATAAATGGAGATAAACGTGTAGGCATAAACATAATGAGAAAGATTCCCGCCACCCGAATGCACAGTTCAACGCTTTATTGGTCAAAAACAAAATATCCCAAAAGATTTCATAACTATTAGGAGTTTATGCCTTAAGTCAATTTTCTGATTATCAGCAACATACCGTACAGAAGGAATAGCACCGCTAACAAGTTCTTGGTAAATATCTCTAAGCTTCTCCTGAAGTTCTTCCATGTTTACTCCTTGAGTCATATAGTCAGAATATTCTTCAAGATACCCGAGCCACATTTCACCATCTCGCCAATATGTATATTTTTGTAGCGTCATAAACTTATCCTTTGATTGCTTTACTCGGTTTGATGCAATTCGTTCAAAAATTTTTTGATAATCAGCCAGTTTTTCCACATGACCAAATCTATTAACCTTGGCAACATGCTTAAAATCATTGGTAACGAATATCGCATCGTTTAGGATTGCCAGGGCATGATATAAAGAATCGCTGAGTTCAGGATAACCACTCTTCGGATTTCCTGTGCGACCGATTTCAATAGCTTTCATTCTGATAGCAAGACTCGGAACTACAATTAGCAATACTTTTTCGTTTACCAATTGTTCAAGGTAGAGGAGATGTTGTTTAACTTTCTGCAAATCATCTAAGTTCCCACAAAGAACCTCGGTTATTTCATCTAACAACAAACTTGGCGCTACAATCTGTCAACCCTCAATTAAGGGCCCGACAAAAAACAACTTCACATTTCAGGCGCCGATGCATCCCGCCTGACTGCGTTGCGAAAATTCTGAATATGCTTGATATTCATGCTTTTTCGCGCCTTGTCAGCCGAGCGCCTCAACACCTTTTGAAGCGAATAAAACGCGATGCGCCTGTTAAAAACACAGAGTAGCGTCTTTACTCCCGAACATCTCCTTTTTTATCTGGCTTCTTTTAAGAATCCACTGGCATATTTGTGAAGCACGCTTCCAATTAAAGTTTGATAAGGAATGCCTTCCCGTGCG
>JAYEHE010000230.1:0-2975 GCA_034659415.1 Candidatus Zixiibacteriota bacterium
TAGATCAGGAGGCGTGTCCTCCTGACATCTTTATAAAATTTTCGAATAAAAAAGTCTGGCATATTTCGAACGGGAAACCCATTTTTAATGGCGGAGAGACAGGGATTCGAACCCTGGATAGGGGGTACCTATACACGCTTTCCAGGCGTGCGCCTTCAACCACTCGGCCATCTCTCCGATATTTTATGATCAATCTGTTTTCAAAAATGAAATAACAGATAATTTTCAAAGAACATTAACATCTAATAAATAGAATTTATGAAAAAAGACAAGTATATTCTTAAGTGATTTATTACCTGCTAATTACACGTAATATATTGTAATTTAATTTTTAGAAATTAACTGCTGGTGTTTGCTGAAAAACTTTCTGATAGTTAATTCCATCGAGACAACTGATGTAATAGTTACTGCCGATAAAATCATATAGAGTACAATAATCTGAAGATATACTGCTTTAAGCGGGTCGGCGCCGGCTAAAATCATACCAGTCATAGCTCCCGGAAGAATAACAATCCCAATTGTTTTCATATTATTCAATATTGAAATCATACCGGCTGTGGCAGCCTTTTTTTGATATTCACGGGAAGCCGAACGCCAATTTCTACCCAGAGACAACGAAGTTTCAATAGCAAGATGATTATTTCTCAAATCTGAGCTTAATCGTTCAATTGTCAAAGCCGATGAGTTCATCGAATTACCGATAATCATTCCGCCCAATGGAATAATATATCGAGCCTCGAAACTTATAATATCTAAAAGAAGCATCAATAACAAAGTAATAAATGAACCACTTATAATAGATATAAAAGTTATAAAAAATGAATTTGGAACAGATTTTACTCTTCCATAAGCGGCATGTGAACCAACGGTAATCATTATTAAAAGAGCCAGATAAATCAGCCAGGGGGATTTCATGTTGAAAATAAATTCTAAAGCATAACCAACAGCAATCAATTGAATAAAAGCCCGCACAGATCCGATTGACATATCTTTGGCTGTGGAAATTTTCCACCATCGGGAAATACCCAAAGCCAGTCCAACCAGTATGAATGATATTAAAACTTCCGTTAATCCGGGTTCTATCATTGTAATTCTTTTCTTTGATAAAGTTTGCCGGCATCAGATTGAGGATTGTTTATAATCTGTTCAGCAGGGCCGGATTCTATTAATTGACCATAAACCAATAACAATGCCTGTCCACCCATCCTAAGTGCCTGCTCAGGATTATGACTGACGAAAAGAAAAGTAGCTTCACATCTTTCAGCTATTTGTCTAATAAGCCTTTCAATTGTGGCGGTGTTGGCTGGGTCCAATGCAGATGTTGGTTCATCGAGTAAAATAACTTCCGGACTCAATGCCAACATCCGTGCCAGAGCCACCCGTTGTTTTTCTCCAACTGATAATTTGGCTGAATCTGAATTTAATAATTTTTCTGATACCTGAGTTTGTTCAGCCAATTCTTTTATTTTTTCATCTGATATTGATTGATTGCCGTACCTGATGTTTTCTTTAACGCTACCTTCAAAAAGATAAGGGGTTTGAAAAAGATAACCGATTCGTTTACGAAGGTCACACGGTTGGTATTGAGTATAATCATTTTCGTCAAAAATTATTGTACCGCTTGTAGGTTCATCCAAACGATTGATGAGCCTTAAAAGAGATGACTTCCCTGCCCCAGAAGGTCCGATAATAGAATAAATATTACCGGTTTTAAAAATGAATGAAATATCATTGATAATATTAATTTCCGGAAGCTTACGACAAATATTTTTTAGTTTGAGTATTGTTTTGTTACAACTCATAGAGCAATATCATTCCTCGCCCTCGCCAAAATATACATAGCGTCCTAAGAGTTTGATATACTCAGACCATCCTTTGCCGCCCTGCCTTTCGCGAATTCTTTCCAACCCACCCATCTTGCTGTCAATTTCATCGCAGTAGTAAATAACAAACGCTTCGGGAATTTTTGGCACAACCGGCGTGGAGTATTCGCCCTGATGAGAGAGAATGATATGCCTTAGTTTTATTAGCAATTTATCAGGGAAGTTTTCTATTTTTTTTGCATGTTCCACAATCCATGAATCGGCAATACAAATATGATCAATCAACCGTCCTTCATCGGTAAAATCTATCACCATGCCTGTTGTATATGTGTCCATTTTTCCTATATCGTGAAACAGTCCGCCAAAAATCAGAATATCTTTATTCAAAAATTCATAACCGACCGATACCCTCAATGCAAGCTCTGCTAAATTAGCTGAGTGTTCTGACAAGCCTCCAATATAAGCATGATGCCAGAGTTTTCCTGCAGGAGCACGAAGAAACTGGTCAAAAAACAGTTCATCAGTCCAAAAAGATTCTGCAAGTGCTTTAATGTAACTGTTTTCGATTTTTTCAGTAAGATTTAAGATGCGTGCTTTACGTTCATCGTTGGATTGTTTGGAATGAGGAAGAATATCTTCGACCTGATATTCATCATCAGTTGCCAAACGGATACGGGCAATATTTAATTGGAGTTTATTGCGGTATTCTCCAACTGTTCCACGGACTTTGACAACCATTCCTTCCTCAAGTTCTGCTAAACAGAATTGATCAGGTTCCCAGTTGACCGCATTGATTCGCCCTGTGTTATCGCCTATTTCTGCAGAGAGATAATGTCCTCGGGTGTATTCTCTGATATCCTTTTTGCGAACAACAAAGAATCCGGTAATGATATCTTCTACGGTAAAATCTTTAATCTTCTTTTCCGGCATATGCTATTATAATAATTACCTACTGATAGAGCAATGAAATTATGGAATCTGAATAATGCCCAGATGTTTACGGATTTGTGGTGGCAGAATCACTGCGGGTTCTTTCCTACTGATTACTATTCTACATAATAATAACCAGTTTGCCCATCTGGACTTTGCCTTTATTATCCTCGACTGACCAATAGTATATACCCGAAACAACCAACTGTCGGTTTTTACTAA
>JAYEHE010000231.1:0-2972 GCA_034659415.1 Candidatus Zixiibacteriota bacterium
TAATGCGTATGCCAGACAATAAAAATCTACATTTAATTAAAAAAATTGAACAAAAATCAGAAATAATCTACCCTGGTATTTATAAAATAGAACCTAATTTTCATAAAAAAAATAAATATCTTCATATTTTATGGGTTGCCCGATGGGAACATGATAAAAATCCGGATGTTTTTTTTGATGCATTAAAAATAATTAAAGAAAAAAATTATGATTTTAATATTTCTGTAATAGGTGAACAATACATAAATTCTCCAAATATATTCAATCAAGCTAAAGAATATTTTTCAGATGAAATAATCAACTACGGTTATCAGGATTCTGTGGAAAAATATACAAAAATCCTGCAAAGTGCTGATTTAATCATCTCAACTGCAAATCATGAATTTTACGGTATTTCCGTAATTGAAGCTATCACAGCCGGAGCATATCCTCTTCTACCTGATAGGTTAGCATATCCAGAAATATTACAATGCGATAAATTTATAGAAAACAAACGCTGTTTTTACGATGGGACAGTAAATGATTTGGTTAATAAAATTGAAATCATACTAAAATCACATCAATTAAATCCACTTAGAAACAAAAACGACAGCCTAAATACGGCAATTAAACAATATTCTTGGGGTAGCCAGCATCATAAAATCATAAATTTACTCACTAAATCACAAAAATAATTTTTATAATCAATTGAAAAAAAATAAACTTTAATTGACAATTATTTCAAACTTGAATAATGTTACCCATTGCATTTAATATATTGATATAATAAAAGAATATTAATAATTAACTTTTTTATAGGAGGTATCAATATAGGGGATTTGATAAAGCTTTGTTGATTTTTGAGTTAATCATGTTAAGAAAAAACATTTATTAAATGATAACATTTTACAGTGGAGGTAAAGATGAAATCAAAACTCATCTTGGTTTTTTGTTTAATTGCAATAGCCCTTATTACAGGTTGTGACAAAAAGGAGTTCACTTACGATGAACTGTTTGTCGATGGCAGAGTTATCGGTTCGATAAACGGAGTAGTCTCCGATGACGCAACCAATTCAAGATTAGCCAATGTATTGGTAACTTGGGTAGCAAAAGGCGGTGTATATACAACTCGGACAAATGATCTCGGTTATTATGGAATTACCAATCTTGACCCGGGATATTATGACATAACCTTTTCCGATATCGAAGGTTATGCTATTGGAAAAATCACTGTGGAAATAGAAACTCTGGATAATATTGGGATTGACAATTATCCTACATCCGAAGATTTCTATTACTCTGTTAATGAAAACGTCCCGCTTTATCAACTTAATTCATCACTGAAAGGTATGGTTTATGCCAGCCCGAGTGCTGAACTTTATGTTCCAGCTATAGGCGTTACCGTTGTTGCCGATTTCAAC
Organism: Candidatus Zixiibacteriota bacterium; assembly: GCA_034659415.1. GTDB lineage: Bacteria > Zixibacteria > MSB-5A5 > GN15 > FEB-12 > QNAD01. The sequence goes on from JAYEHE010000231.1 coordinate 1,401, forward strand.
AATTATGACCTGGCTGATGAAGAATATACTGTTGTCACCGATTCTAATGGTGCTTATACTTTTACTGAACTACCTGCAACTGCTAATGTTGATTTAAGAACAATGCCGTTCTCAACTGGCGGTTTTGATTATGCGGTGGCAACCAAAAATAATGTTGCTTTGATTACAGGTGGTTTGGCTGATGCCGGAAATATTTTCCTCTCAGTTGCACCGGCTACTCCGTTCTTAGTTTCAAACAATTTCATGAATGGTAACTTTCCTCTGCGTTCAGGTCTGCATATGACCTTCTCCAAAGCAATGCAAACCGACGGTTTTGAAATTTCACTAACCGAAACAGTTGTCAAAGCAGTAGGACCTATTGAAGTAGCCTTTACTTTCAACTGGACCGATGGTATTGTTTTAGTTGTTGACCCGGTTGCGGCTTTAAATGCTGGTACATCATACACTCTTAGCTTAACAGGAACGTCTCAAGACGGTAATAGCTTTGATGAAGATTATGTGTTTACGACCCAGGACGGCTTGGTGTACACACATACAAATCTTGAAGTCTCTCAAGGAAGTTTCATAGATTTTCCAATTGATGGTACTATTGAACTTGGTTTCAATATGATAGTTGATTTGGCTAATACAAAAAGTGTTGTAAATCTCTACCACGAAACCGATGATGACCCTGTAGTTCGTGATTTGATTGCCAGCACTTCATCTCTTTCTGAAGATTTAATGACAGTTTTGGTTGATCCTGATTTTGATCTGGAACCAGATCAAGATTATTATATTTCATATACATTGTATTCAACAATTCCAGGTGATTATGAGACTGGTGCAATTTCATTTACAACTTCCAGTGACCTTGTTGCTCCGGCTCAAGTAACCGGTTTTGCTCTGGATGAAGCCACTGACTGGACAGCTGATTTGGATACCGACGAAATCGACTTCAAGTGGAACACAGTAGCCAATGCTGTAAGTTATAAGATTTTTGCTCAGGATAACGCTGGTAATACTGATTCCAAAGAAATTGCATCTTTTAATGCTGTTGATGTCCTTATTTCGCAAACAGGCTCAATAGATTTATCAGATTTCCCTGAATTTGATTGGCTCGCTGATGATGGCTGGCAAACACCGTTTGCCAACGGAACTCAATTAACATTTAAAATTGTTGCTGTAAACTCAGCCGGCATGGGTCCTTTCTCTACTGAAATAGTTGTTGCCGATGAAACCGGTGACAATTCTCCATCTCTTGGAGCACAGCAAATTTCTGCTGACAATACCGTTGGTGCAACAGCAATCGAAGTTACTTTTGCTGGTTCCTCAACTGAGTATCTCCATCTTACCACTCCAGCCAGTTGGACTATTGCCGCTGATGATACAATTAGCACTAATACCGTAGGTTCTGGTGATATCACCTTTGAAATTGCCTCCAATATGCGTGGTGGAATTTTCACAATTACTGTTCCATCCGGTCAAAACTATACTGGTGATACAGTATATTTCTTCTTTAACGATGGTAGTGGTAATATTTCTGATACTGCAATGATGGCTGTCTTAACTGGAACCAACTTTGCCACAACCGCT
>JAYEHE010000232.1:0-12459 GCA_034659415.1 Candidatus Zixiibacteriota bacterium
GCTGACTATTCGCCCAACCCGCATAATCTCTTCTTCTTCATAGTCATAATGCACACCCTTCGGTTCCGGTTTTGGTTCTAACCTCTGATTATTAAACAATGATTGTTGGGAACGACTTTCATATTCGTAATGCCTTCGGGTACGAAGATCTTTTCGCTCTATCAAATCGGATGAAATTTCTTTTATGAATCGCGATGGCATCGATTCCACTTCACCAAACCGATAGCGTGATGTAGCACTGGAAAGATACAACCTTTCTCTGGCACGAGTTGCTCCTACATAAAACAGGCGTCTTTCTTCTTCAAGCCCCATCGGATCATGCATTGCATTTCCCAGAGGGAATAATCCTTCTTCAAGACCAAGCATATAAATGACATTATACTCAAGACCCTTGGCAGAATGAATTGTCATCATACTTATTTTATCATCGGTATTATCATCATTATCCAAATCAGTAAACAGAGAAATCTCAGCTAAGTATTCAGCTAAAGTTGCATTACTATTTTTTCTGGCATAAGCCGCCATACCTTCGATAAACGCCTCAACATTTTCAATTCTGGTCTGACCTTGAATTTCATCTTCATCACGGTATGATTCAAACAGTTTTAAATCATCAATAAGTTCTCCCACAAGTAAATCAATTGGTTGTGTTTCCTGATTTGTTTTAAATTTTTCAATTAGCCCAACAAATGACAATATTTTTTTAAAGCGGTGAGAAAGTTCATTATAATCTGAAATTGATTGAGCAATTTCATAAAAAGATAAAGATTGCCTGCGTGCTATATTGGCAAGATCGGAAACGGTCTTATTGCCGATACCTCTTTTGGGTACATTGATGATTCTCTGAAATGATATGTCATCTTTAGGATTAACAATTAATTTTAGATAAGCCATAATATCTTTAATCTCGCGCCGTTGATAAAATGAGATACCGCCAAAAATCTGATATGGGATATTCTGCCGTCTGAATTCTTCCTCAAAAGGTCGTGATTGGGCGTTGGTACGATATAAAAGAGCAATATTTTTTAATTCTGATTTTTCTTTTTCTTTATCAATGATAGATCCAACAACTCTTGCCGCTTCATCTTCAGCATTGTCAACCAACAGGAGTTGAATTTTATCACCCCCGTCTTTATCTGTCCAGAGATTTTTCCCTTTGCGTGCTTCGTTGTTTTTTATAACCGCCCCAGCCGCTTTTAAAATCAAATTTGTGGAGCGATAGTTTTGTTCTAATTTTATAAGTTCCGCACCGGGGAAATCTTTTTCAAATTCCAGAATATTCCTAATATCCGCCCCACGCCATCCATAGATAGCCTGGTCTTCATCTCCAACTACACAGATATTATTATGTTGGTTAAGCAAATATTTCAAAAGCAAATACTGGACATGGTTAGTGTCTTGATATTCATCGACCATAATATATTTAAATCGATTACGATATCTATTTCCAACCTCATCATGGAATTTGACTAATGTAACAGCATTTACCAAAAGGTCGTCAAAGTCCATCCCGTTACATTCCAACAAACGAGTTTGATATATTCGATAAATTTCTGCAGTTGTTGTTTCAAAATAACCGTTAGCCGAACTCTCAAATGTTTTGAAATCTATCATTTTATTTTTGGCATTAGATATTTTTCTGAACTGTGCTTTGGGTGTGAATTGACTTCCGGAAAGTTTTAACTCTTTGATACAGTTTTTAATTAGTGTTAATGAATCATCGGTGTCAAAAATTGTAAAATTAGAATCATACCCAAGCTTATCAGCTTCCATCCGCAAAAATTTGGAACAGAATGAGTGAAAAGTGCTGACATTAAGCCCCGGGACATAACCACCCAATAAAGAATTTACTCTTTCGTTCATTTCACCGGCGGCTTTGTTTGTAAAGGTCATTGCCAAAACCTGATAAGGCTCAGCCAACTGTTTAAATAGAATATTTGCTAACCTTCGGGTAAGCACTCTTGTTTTTCCTGAACCGGCACCGGCAATAATCAGAAGAGGACCTTCGGTTTTTTCAACCGCTCTTAACTGAGCTTCGTTCAAATCTTTTAATAGTCTGTTCATGATGTGATGAATATATCAGTGTTCAATGATAAGGCAATCAGATTTTGAAATAAAAAAAGCCCGCTGTAAGCGGACTTTAAAAATTTACTAATTTTATTGTGCTACAATTTATTGAGGATAGACCGAAACCTGTTTGCCGGTTTTTCCTACTCGTTCAAAAGTAACCACACCGTTAACTTTGGCAAAAAGAGTATAATCTTTTCCAAGACCAACATTTTTACCGGGCTTAATTGGAGTTCCCAACTGACGGCAAATGATTGAACCAGCCATTATGCTCTGTCCACCATAAACCTTGGTCCCTCGTCGTTGACTATTTGAGTCACGACCATTCTTAGAAGAACCAACACCTTTCTTATGAGCCATACAAAAACCTCTATACTTAATTCATTTTTTTCAAACTAAAACAACAACATCTTATACTTTTATCGACAAATTACTTATCTACAAAAGTCTTAAATAATAGCAATCATACACAGAAAAAGCAAGCGGTTTTTTAAATTATTGTGTTTCTTGTGGTTGTGGCAATAAATCGGGCGAATGTTTGTAGAGTAGCTTGTCAAAACTCCTGTGCTCACAGTCCGCCTCTGGCGGGTTTTGACTTTCTTATTTATCTATAAAATCTAAAGAGTTGAAACCACAGGGGTTTCAACCTACTTTTGCTTTATAGACTTTCACAGCCAGAGAACAGATTGTACTTTTTATAATTTTCTTAGACGGTTTCAATGATTTTAAATCAGTAAATGCAATATAATCAATTTTTGCCATAAAAAAAGCGGCTGAAATTTCAACCGCTTTTTTAAATCATAGAATACTATCAATGAATTTGTTCTTCAGTTTTTTGTTTTTCGTTAAGTTTAAATATGAGCTTGTCATTTCCAGCGTCAATTATCAAATCACAATCACCGGCATATTGTCCTCTAAGAATTTCTTCTGCCAGAGGGTCTTCAAGGTAAGTCTGCAAAGCTCTTTTGAGCGGTCTTGCACCATACTGAGGATCATATCCTTTATCTGTAAGAAATTCCTTGGCATTATCGGTGAGCTTGAAACTAATTCCTTTTTCAGCCAACCGAAGAGCAATATCAGCAATAAGGATTTCAATAATTTCAGTAATATGTTCACGGGTAAGTTGGTGGAAAAATATAGTTTGATCAATACGGTTTAATAATTCTGGATTAAACAGTTTTTTAAGTTCATCTGATATCGTTTTTTTCATATTATCAAAAGATTTAACTTTATTCTCAGAATCAAAACCAACAGTTTTTTGTTCAGTTAATTTACGTGTTCCGATATTAGAAGTCATAATGACAATCGTGTTTTTAAAATCTACTTTTCTTCCAAATGAATCAGTCAAAGAACCATCATCAAATAGTTGGAGTAAAATATTAAAAACATCCGGATGTGCTTTTTCTATTTCATCAAGAAGAACAACCGAATATGGTTTACGACGAACTTTCTCGGTCAACTGTCCACCCTCTTCAAATCCTACATACCCGGGGGGAGCACCAATTAAACGAGAAACTGCAAATTTTTCCATATATTCCGACATGTCAATTCTTATAAGTGATTCAACATCATCAAACATAAATTTTGATAATTGTCTGGCTAATTCTGTTTTACCTACGCCTGTAGGTCCTAAGAAAAGAAAAGTACCGATTGGCCTTCTTGGATCACCTAATCCGGCACGTGCCCGACGAATTGTTTTAGCCAATACTTCTATAGCATCTTTCTGGCCAATAAGTTGGGTACTTAATGACTCTTCCATTTTAAGAAGCCGGTTGGTTTCATTTTCTTCAATTCTGAAAAGTGGGATGCCGGTAATTTTTGAAAGAACCTGAGCAACATCCTCGCCAGTTAGAACAACTTTTTCTTCTTCTCTTGCCTGTTCCCATTTTGTTTGTAATTCAACAAGTTTTTCTTTTTTAATTTTAATATCATCACGAAGCTGAGCGGCAGTTTCAAAAGCTTGATTTTTAACAGCCTGCTCTTTTTTCTTCTGCAATTCTATCAATTCTGTTTCAATTTCGCTGAACTCTGTGGGACGCGTATATGAAGCCAAATGTGCTCTTGAACCGGCTTCATCAATTAGATCAATTGATTTGTCTGGTTGAAATTTACCCGACACATAACGATTGGTAAATTTTACTGCTGTTTCAATTGACTCATCAGAAATAATAATTTTGTGGTGTTCTTCGTATTTACTGCGAAGACCTTTTAGAATTTCAATAGTATCAGACTCAGAAGGCGGTTCAACTGTAACAGTCTGAAATCTTCTTTCCAAAGCACCATCTTTTTCAATAAATTTGCGATACTCATTTAAAGTTGTGGCTCCGATACAGCGAAGCTCTCCACGTGCCAATGATGGTTTGAAAATATTGGATGCATCCAGAGACCCTTCTGCTCCACCAGCTCCAACAATAGTATGCAACTCATCTATAAAAATAATGACATCAGTAGCATTTATAATTTCGGTCATTACAGCTTTCAGACGTTCTTCGAATTGTCCGCGATATTTAGTGCCGGCAACAAGAGATGCCATGTCAAGCGTAACAACTCTTTTATTTTCTAAAGTTTGCGGAACCTGATTACTTACAATGCGTTGAGCTAAACCTTCGGCAATCGCAGTTTTACCTACTCCCGGTTCTCCGATTAAGACTGGATTATTTTTTTTCCGACGGGATAAAATTTGAGCTACCCGTTCGATTTCATCTGTTCGACCGATAATTGGATCAAGTTTGCCCCTTCGAGCCAGTTCAGTTAAATCCCGACCAAAATGATCTAATGCCGGAGTTTTTGACTTTTTCCGTTTTTTCTTAAACGAAGATGGTTTGCCACTATGAATATTTTTTAGCTCTTCATATGCTTCTTTATAATCAACATCGTATGTAGATAAAACCTGTGCCGCAACACCTTCTTCATCTTTCAGTAAAGCCAGTAGAATATGTTCGGTGTCAATATCTTTTGATTTTAACGCACGGGCTTCCTGTCCGGAAACTTCCAATGTTTTTTTAGCACGAGCGGTTAAAGGCAATTGTCCCATTGTCATCGTTCCACCGGAAGGCTGTACAACTTCTTCGATAGATGTTTTTAGGTCAATTAGTTCTATTCCGAGATTTTGTAATACTTCTACACCAATACCATCTCCCAAACGAAGCAATCCCAACAGAAGATGCTCGGTGCCGATATAGTCATGCTTTAAACGAGCAGCTTCATCACGGGCAAATTCAATTGCTTTTCTGGCGTTTTCTGTAAACATCTCATTCATGATGTGTGTCCCTTCATATCTTTAATAAAATATATCTTCTCTTTTGAGTTTAAACAATGTGTTATTTTTGTTCCACTTCTCTTAATTTTTCTCTAACCATTTGAGCCCGAACGAAATCTCTCCGATTGGGGTCCATTTCATGGCTATAATACTTCTGTAAATGTGCCGGTTGAGAAAATAATAAAATTTCATTTATCAACGATGTATCCAAAAATTGGATAATTTTCATGGCATGACCTAATCTTACAGCGGATAAAAGATTCATGACCTCTTCCGATGACAACACGCGAGCATGTTTTAATATTCCATAGGCACGCCAGATTTTATCTTCAATCATATCAGCCGCCTCATTCATAAGTCTATCCCTTGAAGCCGCTTCTTTTTCAATAATTTCATAAGTAATTTTTTTAATTTGATCAATGATTTCTTCTTCGGTTACACCTAAAGTATTCTGATTGGAAATCTGGAACAGATTTCCCAATACATCACTGCCTTCACCATAGAAACCACGAACCACCAAACCTGTCCGAGTAATATGAGTTATAACTTTTTCAATTTCCCGGGTTAACACCAAGCCGGGTAAATGAATTAAAACCGATGTTCTCATACCGGTACCGGCATTTGTAGGGCATGCTGTTAAAAATCCAAAATCAGGGTCATAACTGTATTCCAAATATTTCCCTATTTCTTTATCAAACTGTTTAGCTAATTGAAAAGCACCTTCAGGGTCTAATCCGGGAGCAAGAGATTGAATTCTTAAATGGTCTTCTTCGTTTACCATTATAGAAATTCGTTCATCATTATTTATATAAAGTGATTTTGCTAACTCTCCATTTAAAAACGGGGGAGAAATCAAATGACGTTCTATAAGAAAATCTTTATCAAGGCTGTTTATATCAGAAGCTTTTAAATACATTCCATCTGCCAACATTGTAGATCTGGCAACGGTTGAATCGATATAACTTATTATTCTTTTTCTGGTATCGATATTGGCGGACGATGGGAACTTGCATCCAGCAACATTTCTTGCTAAACGAACTCTTGTGGAAAGTACCACCGAGGATTCATTACCTTCCCCTGATAACCAGACGGCAGGACTTTTTGCCATTTGCTCAAACATTGTGCTCATATCTGTCCCCTATTTACTTTCCGTAGGTGTTGAGTTACGTAAAGATTTCAATTTGTCTCTAATCTCTGCGGCACGCTCAAAATCTTCGGATTCAATTGCTTTATCAAGTTCGGTTTCAAGCCGTTCTTCTTCTTGAACAGGTATCGGTGTGGAATTTTCCGTTTCAGATTCTCCAAATTCAGGTACTGTTCCTCGATGTAACGATGATCCGTGAATCTTTCTCATAATCAATTCTAAATTAGAGCGAAAAGCATCATAACATTTACCACATCCAAATCTTCCTTGTCGTGTAAACTCTTCAAAAGTCATACCGCACTCACTACAAGAAATTGTTTCATTAATGTCTGTATTTTTATTGGGGGAATTAAAATCTTGTGTCATGCCTGATAATATATCCGCTAAAGGAAATGGCATATTATCCAGAGGGGAATGGAAACCTCTGGCTGAAGCACACTCTTTACATAACGAGAGGGACCTTTTCTCATTGTTTATAATTTGTGTCAAATGAACCTGAGCTTCTCTTTTTTTACAATCCTGACAAAGCATATTTTCACCTAATAAATTAAATTTATCTGTTTATAATTCCATCAACTAACTCTAATTCTCTATTACAGTCAGCCGCTAATTCACGATTATGAGTTGCAATCAAAAATGTTGTTTTCTGTTCTTTATTAAGGTTTAACAAAAGCTCATGAAGTTTATTTCCTGTACTAATATCCAGATTACCCGAAGGCTCATCAGCTATAACAATTCCAGGCTCATTAGCTAAAGCTCTTGCTACTGCAACTCTTTGTTGTTCACCTCCCGATAATTGTTTCGGAAGATGACTTCTCCTATCTATTAAACCCACTTGCTCAAGAAGTAGTTCCCCTTTTTCACGAATTAAGGCATTGTCTTTTCCGGCTATTAACATTGGTAACATCACATTTTCCAAAGCATTAAAATCATCTAAAAGGTAATGTGTCTGAAATACAAACCCGACATTTTTATTCCTGAATGCCGCTAAGGCTTTCTGTGATTTATTTTTCAAGTTTTCTCCACGTACTATAACCTCACCGCTTGTGGGGATATCCAAACCACCTAATAGATGCATTAAAGTTGATTTACCAACACCAGACTCACCGGTAATAGCAATCATTTCACCTTTATTAACAGTCAAATTTATTCCTTTTAAAACCGAAAGTTTACCTTCCGGCGTTGAAAAATCACGTGTAATATTAACAGCAGTCAATATTTCCAAGTTGTCATTCAAAATATACTCCATTCACAGAGATGTTTGATGTATCGGCATTTTCCCATCTTTCCCTTATTAAAAAGTGACTCATTATTTTCTTAAAACCTCCACCACATGTAATTTTGCAGCCTGAGAAGCCGGATATAATGCCGCAAAATAACAAATTATTATTGTGACAATTCCTGCCAGTAGAAAATCAAACAGATGAACATCAATTGGTAAATATGTTATAAAATAAATATCAGGAGGGAGTGATATTAATTCGTAGCGGTTCTGAATAAAAGCGGCTAAAAGAGCTATCAACCAACCACTTAAGACACCAGCCAGTGCTATAACCATTCCTTTCATAACGAATATTTTTCTGATTGAAGCAGGTGTTGAGCCGATAGTTTTTAAAATGCCAATTTCTTCTCTTTTTTCCATCGTCAGCATTATTAATGTTGAAATTATTGAAAAAGCGGCTACTATTACTATAAGAATGAAACCTAAAAACAAAATCTTTTTTTCTATTGCTATCCATGAAAATAAGTTTTTATGTAAAATATACCAAGGGACAACATCATATTTATATTCTAATGATGAATCTATAATTGGTTTCATAAGTTCAGCATTATAAATATTATCCAACTTTAAATGCACGGCTGTTACGGAATTGCCGACTCTAAAAAGTTTTTGGGCTGATTCAAGCGAAATATAAGCTAACTGAGCATCAAATTCAAACATGCCTGTTTCAAAAATCCCCGAAACATAAAATTTTGCCACTCGAGGACGTGCTTTGCGATGAAGATCTTCCCCTTTTAAAGAATATAGGACAGCCCTTTCCCCAATATAAATACCTAAGTTCTGAGCTAAGGTTTTACCAAGAATTATTCCGGGAATAGTATCATCTTCAGTAATTTGCGGCTCAAAACTATATTTCCCAAGTTTAATATCTCCGGCAATATTTGACGCTTGACGTTCTTTTTCAATATCAATTCCACGAATTACTATTCCATCTCCGGCTGATGAAGATGAAATTGCCGCCTTATAATAAATAAAAGGCGAAGCCGCCACAACACCATCAATAGATTCAAGATTTTTTACCATCTCATCATAATTATTAATTAATCCTCCTCGCAATGGAAAAATTGAAATGTGAGATGTAGTCCCCAATAATCGGGTTCTTATTTCTGACTCAAATCCGTTATGCATCGACATTACAAAACAGACAACCGCAACCCCTAATGTTACCCCTAAAATTGTAATCCAGGTTGATACCGAGATAAAAAAGCGTCCCGATTTCAAATATCTTCTTGCTATAAATGATTCATATTTCATACTGCATAATAGTCGTTTAATATATCCAAAATCAATCATAATCTAAAATGATTTTTAATAATTTCGTCATAAACTCAAGAATATTATAATTTTATAGATTGCTGAATTATAGTTTGAGTTATACTTTATGATTATGTTAAGAAATATCCCTGAGCCTTCAATTTCAAGAAATCTGGTCATAAAGGGTGCTGGGCTGTTTTGGGTTATAGGTGGCTTTTTTTTAATATATCGTTCTTATAGTATTATTCCAAACGTTCATGAATCAATAATTGTACTAAGTCTAATAGCTGTAACACTTTCTAGCTTAAAAAGCTGGATTCTATTTTCCAGAATAGTAAATAAAAATATCAAAAGAATAGAAAACCTTGCTCCAAATAAAAAAGAAATCTGTCTTTTTGCGTTCCAATCAATAGAATCATATTTTCTTATTATAATAATGATTATTTTTGGAGTATATATTAGAGAAATAAAGCTTTCAGCTGACATTCTTTTTGTGCTTTATTTGGCTGTTGGTTTAGCATTAATCATTTCCAGCAGGAAATACCTTTTGTGGCGTAACTCGTAAATTACAAATGAGTTACATGGTTATGTCGTTCCTCAATTTAATTTATTAGCTTAAAATTTAACAGTTTGTTAAAAAATTCACAATATCATGACAAATATATGACAACTATTCTCTTAATTATTGCATCTTTTCACCCAATATAAAAACATTTAAGATAAATATAGGTTTATAAAGTATGGAATTTGGAATTATTGGCACATCAATCTGGCAACAGAATATGCCACTTTTAGAGAGATTGACAGTTGATAGAGATTCAAAAATTGAAACTATTCAAAAATTAAAAGAAATTCTTGGTTTGGAAGAATTAATTTATCTTTCGACTTGCAATAGGGTGGAATTTATTTTTGTAAAACCACGTCATATAAGTAATAATACAATTTTACATAAAATGATTGATTTCTTCTTTAAAGATAATACAACTATCAGTTTTTTCCCTAATGATTTTTTTACATATTCAGGTAAAGAAGCTATCAGCCATCTTTTCCGAATGACATCGTCTTTAGAATCTTTGGTGGTTGGTGAAACACAAATATCCAGCCAATTTAAAACCGCTTATGAAGAAGCTCAAGTTGCTGGCTGGTGTGGACCGATGCTTAACAGTTTAGCAAAAGAAGCTCTTATGATTGCCAAAAGAGTAAAAAAAGAAACTACTATTAGTGATGGTTCTGTTTCTATGGCGTCTCTTGCTACCAACGAACTCAAAAATACTTTAGCTAAAATTGAAGCTCCCAAAGTTGCCATAGTTGGTTCTGGTGAAATGTCAGTTAAGATGGCTAAATATATTAGAGATATATTTAATGGTCAGATTGTTTTTGTTAACCGAACTTTAGCCAAAGCAGAAAAACTGGCTTCTGAATATAAATGTGAATCAATTGCATTAGATAAATTTTTAGATTCCCCGATTGAAATTGATGCTATTATTACTGCCACAGCGGCGGTTGGGTCGGTTTTTGATTTTGAATTTTTAAAAAAATTGCAGAAAATGAACAAACAGATTGTTTGTATTGATCTTGCTATCCCCCGTGATTTCAGTTTTGATTTTAATGGCGCTGAAAATATTACACTAATTGACATACCCTTTTTAAAATCAAAAGCACAATCAAATCTTCGTCAAAAATTTGTCGAAGCCAGTCGAGCCGATGAAATTGTACGCGATGCCGTATTACAATATCTTTCATATCGTATTGAAGTTTCCTTAAAACCAATTTTCAATGAAAGTTACAAAGAATCTATGGATTTTGCCCGAAAAGCTTACGATAATCTCTTCTCACACCGGATGCAATCTCTTCCAGAAGAAGAAAAAGAAGCTGTTTTTGAATTGATTTCTAAAGTTATTGGTTATTCTTCATTTCAACCTGTGAAAATGCTATCTAACCGCTTTGTTGAAATGCGCTCTAATATAGATTTAGCTGAAATAGCTTCTATTCGCAAAGAAGCGATATGAATTCAAGAAAAATAATTATTGGTACCAGAGGGTCAGATCTTGCTCTCTATCAGGCAAATTATATTCATGATATTCTCGTTAACGAACACAAATGCTTGGTTGAAATTAAAATAATAAAAACTACCGGTGATAAAATCGATACTATCTCTTTTGATAAAATGGAAGGGAAAGGGTTTTTCACTAAAGAACTCGAAGAGTTTCTGTTAAATAAAAAGATTGACCTGGCTGTCCACTCATTAAAAGATTTGATGACTATTCAACCTGTCGGTTTAAAATTAGGAGCCGTAGGTTATCGGGCTGACAGAAGGGAAATGCTTCTAATTAGAAAAGAATCACTGGGGTCAAACAAAGTTATTCCTGTTAAAGATGGTGGTGTTATCGGTACCAGTTCTGCTCGAAGGAAATGCCAGATAGTTCATTATAATCCAACTTTACAGATAAAAGACCTTCGCGGTAATGTTCCGACCAGAATAAATAAATTACGCAATAAGCAATATGACGCCATAATAGTTGCGGCGGCTGGTGTTAAAAGGTTGGAACTTAATTTAGATGATCTTGAAGTTATTCTTCTTGATGCAGAAATTTTTCTACCTGCACCTGCTCAAGGAATTCTTGGAATTCAAATAAGGGATGATGACCAATTTGTAGAATCTGTTGTCAATAAACTCGGTTCAAAAGATGAAATGATTTCAGCTATGCTTGAGAGAGGGTTATTAGCTAAGTTTGACGCTGGGTGTTCTCTCCCACTTGGAGTTTATTCTAAAAACAACGATGGTAATTTAACCCTGAAAGCTGTTTTAGGAATCAGAGAAAACGACCAGTGGAAAGGTTTGAAAAAAATCGAACTTTCCGGTACTGATGTCGAGCAAATTGTTTCCGATGCTTTTCAGAAGTTAAATCAATGATTGTTCGTTATGAAGATAGGCATCACCAGAGATATAAATCAGTTGGCAGAGTTAGAACCTCTTGCAATCCAAAGAAAAATTGAACTCTTATCTGTTCCGGTTATAAAAATAGAACCAATTGATTTTGAATTCTCTTTTGAAGATAATCCGGATTGGATTTTATTTACCAGTGCCAATGCCGTATCAATCTTTTTTCAGTACCTAAAAAAAAATAATCAAACTTTGCCTCCACAGACTAAAATCGCTTCGATTGGGAAAAAAACATCAAACAGAATAAAAACTTTCGGATATTCAGTTAGTTTTGAAGCGAGAAAAAGTTACGGTGATATTTTTTTTAAAGAGTTTATTGAAAAAATAGAGACAGAACCATTAAGAATAATATTTTTACGTGGTGAAAAAATAAATTTTGAACCCAACTATCTATTTGAAAATCATAATTTCCAATCAATAATATGTTATCGAACAGTTGAAGTAGATATTGATAAATCACAAATCGATAAACTGACAAAAGATGATTATCTTCTTTTTACTGCAGAAGG
>JAYEHE010000233.1:0-2941 GCA_034659415.1 Candidatus Zixiibacteriota bacterium
AAAAGGAATGCGTTGAACAATGGTTTTCTTACGGTAGAATGTCCAGAGCTTGTAAAAAACCTAAAAAAGCAATTTGGCGATGAGAAATTAACCATTGTTTCAGATAAAGAAATAACAGTAAATTTTGTGCAATCCAAAATAGAATACAATGGGACTGCGTATTCAATTAGTCCGGTAGGTGCGGCGGCACAGGAGTTGATAGTTGTTGGTGGACTTGAAAACTGGGTGAAAAAGAATTTGTAGGTATTCATAAAAAATACTTAGTAGATACCGTCTTGAGAGTCAAGACGGTATCTACGCTACATAATATTGATAAAAAAGTATTTTTTGTGTTAAACATTCGGGCGTGTGTGCCAGCGGTTGTGGATCCATATCCATTGGTCTTTATGGTCGTTGATAATCTCTTCGAGAGCTTGCGTGCATTTAAGTGTTATATTATATACGTCGTCATCAAAATTATCGGTTTGTTCGATTGTGACTTCCGGTTTAATAATAATTTTGTAACAGTTATCACCTGAGCGCACACAAGCCATCGGTACAAAAGCCGCTCCGGTTTTTAGACCTATTATTGATTGCCCGATAGGCGTATTGGAAGGTTTTCCAAAAGCAGGAATAAACATAGATCGCACTCGAAAAGAATCGTTATCAATAAGCACGCCGATTGCTTTACCATCTTTGAGCCATTTGATAATTTTTTTTGGAGAATCGGTAGTAGCAATATTAGTCAAGCCCATTGATGTTCGGTTGTCAATAAGTAGTTTATCCATCCGCTTGTCATACATCTCACGTCCAATAACCGCAACATCGTAACCGGCATTTTGAATCCAGACCGCTAACAATTCAAAATTTCCGATATGACCGGTAACACCAAAAACACCCTTGCCTTTATTATATGCTTTATCAAAATGTTCCAATCCTTCAATTGTGATTAACGGTTTTATTTGTTTGTGATAATATTTTTTAAATCTAAGAACATCTATGAGATTTTTACCGGAATTAATAAAGAAGCTCTTTCCTATTTTATATTTTTGGCTGTCAGTTAAACTGGTGCCATAGGCAGTGGTTAGATTTTCAAAAACATTCTTTTGTTCTTTTTTCAAAAGCTTCCAAGCCAAGAGTCCTATAGATGCACCTATTAAAATTGCAAATTGTCTTGGTATAATATTAAAGCAAAGGATGGCTGTTTTTGTTAATGATACGGTTAAAGTTCTTTTGATTTTCTTTTTAAGATTCATGATTATACAAATGCAAACCAGTTTTGCCGGCTAAACTAATTTTGATTTGAGAATGTCATGCAGATGAATGATTCCTGATAGTTTTTCGTCTTTATTTACTGTAGCTAATTGAGAAATAGAATGTTTTTCCATCAATGCTAAAGCGGCATCCAGAACAGTAGAGTCGTTTATAGTTTTAGGGTCTGTCATGATAACATCGTTTGCAGTAAGAGACATAAAATCATCTTTAGTCTCCACTAATCTTCTCAAATCTCCGTCGGTGAAGATACCATTAATTATATTATTGTCATTTACTAAAACGACACACCCAAGTCGTTTGGTGGTCATCTCAAGCATCATATCTTTCATAGATGTATTTTTTCTAACAATTGGTATTTCGTTACCGGTGTGATGTATTTCATTAACTTTCATAATCAACCGTTTACCTAAAAAGCCACCGGGATGAAGAGTGGCAAAATCTTCGGTGGAAAAATTTCTGGATTTAAGCAAGGCAACTGCGAGCGCATCGCCCATAACTAAAGCGGCAGTAGATGATGAGGTTGGCACCAGATTATTTGGACAGGCTTCTTGTTTTACAGAGCAATCAAGCGGAATATCTGCTCTTTTGTATAATTCTGAATCAATAGTTCCGCATATGGTAATCAAAGTAACATTAAGTCTTTGTGCAGTTGCTATCAGAAGTTCCATTTCATTCAGATGGCCGGATTTTGAAATTAGCAGAATTATGTCATCGTGTCGGATTAGTCCTAAATCTCCATGAAGAGCTTCGGCGGGATGGAGAAAAAACGATGATATTCCAGTGGAATTGAAAGTTGCTACAATTTTTTTGCCAATTAGTCCTGATTTTCCCATGCCGGAAATGATGACTCGTCCCTTACAATTCAATATTGCATCAATTGCTTTGTTAAAATTGTCGTCAAGTTTGTCAGCTATCGCCGCAATAGCATCGGATTCGATTTTTATAACTTCTTTGGCGTAATTAATCAAATCATTCATAATATAAAATCTTGCGGGTTTAAATTAACAGCTTTAAAGTAACATTCCAAAACTTCTCGAACAGCACCATGACCACCCAATTTTTCGGTTTGATAATTAACATGTTTAACCAGTTCGTTAGATGCATCGGCAACGGCAATCGGCAGTCCGGATTTTTGTGCCAGAGGAATATCAAGAATCTCATTACCGACAAAAGCGATATCTTCAAATTTAATATTAAGTTCTTCAAGCAAAGGCGTTATCATGCCAACTTTGCTTTTCTTTCCCTGCATAACATGTTTAACGCCTAAATCTTTCATTCGTGTATCGGTAGCAGTTGAATATCTTCCACTAACAATAGCCAGTTCCAATCCGGAACGCATTGCCAACACCATAAAAAACCCATCGGAAATATTAAATTTTTTCATCTCTAAACCATCAGGTCCGAAATATATGGAATCATCGGTTAACACGCCGTCAACATCAAGTGCGAGCAATTTTATTGATTTTAGTCGTTCGATGAATTGGTCTTTTGTTAATAAACTCATGAATTAGCCTTTTGAATTTTTAATATTTCATCAAGTAACTGTTCCATTTTATCAAGTGGCAGCATTGCACCGGCATCTGATTTTGCCTGTGGTGGATTAGGGTGGGTTTCAACAAACAGTCCATCAAGCCCTATAGCCATCGCCGCTTTAGCCATCGGGATAATATATTGCGGTTGTCCGGTC
>JAYEHE010000234.1:0-2937 GCA_034659415.1 Candidatus Zixiibacteriota bacterium
ATGATATAGATTATGTGATTTTAACTCATTTGCATACAGACCATTCCGCCGGAACAGTTAAATTAGAAAATGATAAATTTGTGCCTCGCTTTCCAAATGCTAAAATTATTATTAGTAAAGAAGAATGGGAAGATGCCATAAATCCTAATGAAAGAACATCGGCGGTTTATATCCCTGAACGTTTTTTTGCTTTACAAAATGCAAATCAGGTTGAACTAATTGAATTAGATAAAGAAATATTGCCGGGTATAAAAGCGGTGCGAACAGGCGGGCATACCGGTGGACATTTTGCATTGGAAATTGAATCGGATAATCAAAGATTGTATTATTACGCCGATATTTTTCCATCAAGTACTCACATAAAAGTACCTTTTGTTCCGGCTACGGATTTGTATCCGTTGGACACGATGGCTATAAAACGAAAAAAGCTTCCGGAAATTATTGAAAACGAAGTTGTCATGGCTTTTGACCATGATATAAATATCCCTTTGGGAATTGTAAGGCAGGACGGGAAAAAGATTTTTGTGGAATCTGTATGATTTTAATAAGGATTAAATATTAAATGTCACTTGAAGAAAAATTAAATAAATTAGATAACCTTCGCAGTCAGGCAAAACTTGGCGGAGGTGAAAAGAGAATAGAATCGCAACATAAAAAAGGGAAGCTAACCGCCCGTGAGCGGATAGAACTGCTTGTGGACCCAAATTCGTTTGAAGAATTTGATATGTTTGTGACTCATCGCTCTAAAGATTTTGGACTGGATAAACAGAAATTTCTCGGTGATGGAGTTATAACTGGTTGTGCTAAAGTTAATGGCAGGAAAATATTCCTTTTCTCTCAGGATTTTACTGTCTTTGGCGGTTCCCTCTCTGAGGCACATGCGGAAAAAATTTGTAAAATAATGGATATGGCTATGAAAGTAGGTGCTCCGGTAATTGGTCTTAATGATTCCGGTGGTGCTCGTATCCAAGAGGGCGTTGTTTCTCTTGGTGGTTATGCCGATATTTTTCTTCGCAATACATTAGCATCGGGCGTTGTACCGCAAATTTCTGTGGTTCTTGGACCTTGTGCAGGTGGTGCTGTTTATAGTCCTGCTATTACTGATTTTGTGTTTATGACCAAAGGAACATCGTATATGTTCGTTACCGGACCAAATGTAGTTAAAACCGTAACGCATGAAGTTGTTGACTCAGAATCATTAGGTGGTGCTGATGTTCACGCCTCAAAATCAGGGGTTTGTCATTTTGCTTGTGAAAACGAAGCTGACACTATTACAAGAGTTAAAAAACTGGTAAGTTACATTCCGCAGAATAATTTAGAAGATACACCCTATCTGGAAACTAACGATCCTTTTGATAGAGAAGACGAAATACTGAATGAAATTGTTCCGGAAAATCCAAATCAACCTTACGATATTCGCGATGTTATTAATCCGGTAGTTGATGCGGGTTCATTTTTTGAGGTGCATAAAGATTTTGCAGAAAACATAGTAGTTGGATTTGCCCGTCTTGGTGGTCGTTCAATTGGTATCATTGCTAATCAACCGGCGGTGTTAGCTGGAGTGTTGGATATTAATTCATCGGTTAAGGGAGCCAGATTTATCCGGTTCTGTGATGCCTTTAATATTCCGATTCTGACTTTTGAAGATGTACCAGGATTTTTACCCGGAACAGATCAGGAGCACGGCGGAATTATTAAACATGGGGCGATGCTTCTTTATGCTTATTGCGAAGCTACCGTTCCTAAAATTACGGTCATTACCCGCAAAGCTTACGGCGGTGCTTACGATGTTATGAATTCCAAACATGTTCGGGGTGATATGAATTATGCCTGGCCGACTGCGGAGATTGCGGTTATGGGTCCTAAAGGAGCGGTGGAAATTATTTTCAAAAAAGAAATTTCAAATGCTGATAATCCAGAAACGGAATTGCAGAAAAAAACAGATGAGTATGGTGAAAAATTTGCCAATCCGTTCGAAGCGGCGGCGCGTGGATATATTGACGATGTGATTGAACCTAAAACTACTCGTCCGCGATTGATAAGAGCCTTTGAGATGCTTGAGACCAAAAAAGATTCCAACCCACCCAAAAAACATGGCAACATCCCGTTATAGGGAGGGAATTGTATAATATCGGAATAGTGAATATTTATTTTATATAATAAATTTTGAGGTAGCCCACTGCTTGCAGTGGGAGGAAAAGAAAATTCGAGGTAGCCCACTGCTTGCAGTGGGAGAGAAAGAAAATTTGAGGTAACCCACTCCGCCAATTGCGGAGGTGGTGATAAAAAATGACAAAGTTAAAACATTATGACAATTTAGGCACTGCAAGGTTTATTACAATATCATGTCATAATTATCTTAACTTATTTGAAGATGATAAAGTTAAAATGATATTTTTAGATTATCTAAGTCAGATTAAGCATAAGTACTCTTTGGAATTGTATGGATACGTAATAATGCTTAACCATGTTCATCTTGTTGTTTATCCGTTAAAACCAATTAAGATTGGACGTGTTATTGGTGAATTAAAATCTCGGTCTGCACGTCAAATATTAAATTATTTTAGGGAAGTCAAATCCAGTGTATTAGGCGATTTGAAAGTTTTTCGTAATGGAATTGAAAGATTTGCTTTTTGGCATAGACGATGTTATGACCATAATTGCAGGGGAATAAATTCTGTTATTGAAAAGATAAAATATTGTCATAATAATCCTGTGAAAAATGGCTTAGTTACAGATGTTAGTGAGTGGAGATGGTCAAGTTATGATTATTATTGCACGGGCAAATATGAGTTGATTGAAATTGATAGTATGGAAGAATTAAACCCACCGCAAGCGGTGGGGTACCCCATAATAGAAAAGTAGTAATTTTGATGTAGCCCACTGCTTGCGGTGGGAGAAAAAGAAAATTTGAGGTAGTTCACTGCTTGCAGGAGG
>JAYEHE010000235.1:0-2907 GCA_034659415.1 Candidatus Zixiibacteriota bacterium
TATAAATTCAATGGATTGTCTTCATAATAAAGATCTATTGCTTCATGTGCATTGTTCAGCAATTCAGGTATTGTTTCTGCAGATGTAAAAATTGGATAATCTTCAGCATATGCCGAATAACCTGTGTTTGTTCTTTCAAGGATCATTTTTATGTTTTTCATTTATGGCCTCTTTCCTTTAAGCCGGCGATCTTTTTGATCTTTATTTCCATACCCTTCCCCATCTCTCGACTGCCATGATCAGGAAAAATAATGGTATTGGGATTTTCTCTATGTCTAAGTTTAATATAAGATCCCTTTCTACTAACCGTATACCAACCGTTTTTCAATAACAATCTGAGCAATTCAGAGTATTTCATTTTCGTCACGCCTCAATTGTAAAGTAAATTATTATTTACCTTTTTGCAAGTTTATTTTGTTAACATTTTCATTTATAATAATACCAAAGCCCCATCGCCATTCAAATTAAAAGAATAAGTTATAGAAAAATGTGACCCAAGACACAAAAGGATGTCCTCCAAATCAGGACACTCCTACATTGATCTATGCTTAATTATTATTGTGAAAATTGCAATGCGCGATCGTGCACTGTAATTAGAATCCGGTCTCAATACCGATATTATAAGAATTATAATCGGCAAAGGAGTACTCCCCTATCAGTTTGACAGGTCCGATACGATACATTAACCCCAAATTAAAAAATAATTTGTTGTATGATTGTGTATAAGAAAATGGGTCTGAAATATCTTGAACGATCACCTGGAATGTATTGGTGGGATCTGATGTGTATATCGGATAATTTCCCAAAAGTTCGACCTTTGAATTGGCAATATTTAAAACTACTCCGCCAAAAATGGTAGCATTTTTTATCTGTTTGGAAATAGCCAATTCAAGCGGTATCGAATATGATTTAATATTAAATTCCTGATCATCGTAAGGGCCATTGTCATTTTGCAAGTATATGCCGATCTTACTTTCATCGGGTACTAAATTGGGACTTATACTTATGATTGTGTATTGAAATCCAATCATAAAATCAAGATCAAAAGGTAATCTTCCCAATGGTTTTATAAATTGTCCCATATTTTGTTGAAAATTTGCTCCGTAGGAAGAAATACTGCCATCAATACCGGGTATTTTTAATTTAGGCAAAAATCTGATATTGATGTAGGTTTCCTGAACGTGTGCACCGACAGTAAGAAAGGGTAAACTCAATATCGGATTAACACCTGCAGGACTCGTAAATTTATAAATTGGCAATTCATTATAAAAAGGAAATGTAAAAGTAGGAATTCTATATGTGTTTGTTGTTTCTAAATACATAGTTGAGTCATTGCCTGCAAAATTTTGCGCTATTGAGTTATTTGGATCTGATGCCTTAATATATTCCAATCCTAATTCATCTACATCAAAGCTTCTTTCATTTTGAGGGGTTGTCACACTAAGGTAATTTATTCTAATATAAAAAGAAGATTCTTTCGTCGTGTCCGAAAAGTTAAGATAAGCCGTTCCACCGATCGTATTCAGCGACCTTTCAAAAGGTGTTACGTAGGCTTTGATCAATTTTTCACCGTCAGAGATCCCAGCTTGAATTGCTTCCGTAAAATTGATTATTTGTCCGTATAAGCTTACCGCCATAGCAAATAATAATATCAGAACTATGTATATTCTGTGATTTGTTTTCATGTAATTAATTATATTTTTTCTGCTTTTAATAAGCGAACGTATTTTTTAACAAAAAACTTTTCATCAAAATTATTAAAACCATACTCTTTCAAAATACTTTTCCAATCTCTTTCAATATAATCAAAAGCATATTTACATTCTACTTTTTTAAAAATATAACGATGGTGAAAGGGCATTTTATTCATATCAAATTCAGCAAAATCAAGAATATGAAATGTGCCCCCCGGATTTAAATGTTCATACGCATTTTTAATAATATTTTTTCTTATTTCATGTGGGAATCCATGTATTACAAAACTGATAAAAATCTTATCGAATTTTTGATCAAGATCAAATGGCATATCAATTCTTTTATTGATGAATTTTATATTTGAGAATCCATTGCAATTTATTTTAAATTGCTTTTCCATATCTTTAGAAATATCCAAGCCTACTAATATTGAATCATTGGAAACATATTTGTTCATTAATAAGATATTTCGCCCTGTTCCGCAGCCAAGATCAAGAATTGTATCGTTTGTTTTAATATCCAAATGCAAAATCGCACTTTTTATAAAGCGTTTATATGCACCAAAAGAAGCAATATTCATTACTTTATCGTAATTTTTAGCTGTGAATTCTGATAATTCAACTCCTGAGTCAGGGTAATATTTATCCATTTATTGATCCTTTACATAATTTTTATAAATCTTTAAATACTCTTGCAAGTGAATATCCCGGAGCATCAATTTTTAAATCCAGAAAATAGCCAAAAGGCGTTTGTTCAACTTCAAATCCTGAATTTTTAAGTCGTTCATCAATATTGTCAAACAGTAATTTTGTAAATTCAGGTTCAGCTTTACTTTCCGATAAATGTGCAAAGGAATGTAAAATAATTTTATTAGTGTTGTTCTTACCTGCAATCCATTTAAGGTTTTTTAATAACTTCCTTTTGACTAATGTTTCGTTTTCTTCATCTTTTTTTTCAACTTGAATAAAAGCAGCCTGAATATTTTCATATTTTTTTTCTTCCGAGAAATCAGGCATTGATTCAATCGTCTTTATTGTCGGACAAAAGGAAAATTTATTCATATAGATCATTAGTAATTTCATGTATTTATTCTTTCATTATTCATCATTTTTTTGACAATTTAATTTATTTACAAAAAAGAAGCTTAATATTATCAATATCGAAACGGAAGAAAATACGGCAATATAACCTAGTTTACTTATTAAAAAACCG
>JAYEHE010000236.1:0-2907 GCA_034659415.1 Candidatus Zixiibacteriota bacterium
AGAAAAAGAAAGAAATTTAAACATTATGATATAAATGAGATGCAAGGGAATGAAGCTGAGTTTGCAGTGGAGATGAAAGTGCCAACGCGTCTTCCCGAAATTCTTAATCATGCCGTGTCATCATTGCCCGAAAAATACCGTACTGCCTTTATGCTTCGCGATGTGCAAGAATTGCCTTATGAAGAGGTTGCTAAGATTTTAGACATACCTCTGGGAACTGTAAAATCGCGTGTCAATCGAGCAAGGCTGATGTTACGGAATAAATTGAAACCAAAGGTGGAGGAATATAATGCGCTGTCGAAAAGTACGCTCCTTCCTGTCAGCTTACTGTAACGATGAGTTGACTCCTAATCGGATAGATGCGGTTGCCGACCATTTGGACAACTGTGCCGATTGCCGAAGAGAGGAAACGTTGTACCGTTCGATACTCGATGCCAGCCGTAAAGTGTCAACGAAGAAAACATCAGCTGATTTTAATAATAAGCTGATGAACAGGATTGCACAGGAACGGTTTAAAGAGACCAGAACCAAAGCATATCTGCCAAAGAGAGCACCTTTGTTCTCATGGTCGAAAGTGGTTCCGGCTGTGGCTGCGGTTTGTTTGGTTCTTTTTGTTTCGGCTGTAACTTATAATAATTATTCATCATCTTCGATTTCACAACCTTTGGCTGTGAACACAAACAATGATGACGGTGATGATTCTTATTTGACAGTGATGCCGACTAACAATCCGAATCTTAAAAACAATGTTGCCACTGTTGATAAAAACTGGTCGTTTAATAGACAATTGGCTCAAGCAGAGAGAATCAACAAAATTTCCAACGTTTTAACCAGTTCTGCCAGTTCTGATTTTTATAACAGTCCTTTTGAGTTTAGAACTTCCAATAATCAAATTGTTGAAATCCCATTACCGTTTGTAAAAAGTTATTTCATAATCAGGCCGGTCATCAAAGTTTATGTGTCACCCGATAATACTAATGGCAAGGAGGATGCAAGAGGCTTCTAAAATGCTAAAGAATTTTAATAGGACCGCCAGAGTTATCCTCGTTGGGTTATTTATGGCGGTCTTTTTTTCACCATTATCCTATCCAAGCGACAACTTAGAACTCAAGGGCATAGAAACAGGTCTCAATGATCTTGTCCATGAGCTGTCAAATTCAATTGTTACTATCGAAGCAACAAAAGCGGTGTCGTATTCTAATATATTTGGTTCCGGCGAAGAGGTGGTTAGTAATCATATTTTTTCAGGTATTATTTATGATACGCTTGGATATATAATTACAACTGCTAAAGCAGTTGCTGACATGGATCATTTTCTTATTCATTTTGATAAATATAAAATAGTGGCTGAAAAGATAGGAGTTGACTATCAAACTGGTTTGGCGCTTCTAAAAGTCGATAAACGGTTTGGTGTGCCTGTTCAATTATCCCCTCAGTATTTATGTAGTGGGCAACTGATTATTGCTTTGGGTAACTCTTATGGAGTCAGAGCAAGTCCGGTTCTTGGGTTTTGTGCCGGCATGAGACCGGAAGGTACTGTTCAATTTGCCGGCATGGTAACAGCCGGTTCAATTGGTGGCGGTATGTTTAATCTTTCAGGTGATTTTATTGGTGTGCTTGATGGTACTCTTGATGAAATTGATGCCCGTGAAGTTGGTATTGGGATTCCTTCGTTTATGATACCTTTTAGTGTTGAATATATGATTCGGCATGGAGATAGGGAAGCAGGTTATCTTGGTTTAACCACAGATGAAATTGAAATTTCTCCGGGGATTCGTATTAGCATTCCCAGGGCGGGAATAACTAATGTCAGTAGCGGAAATGCATATATTGACCATGGCTTAATGGTTGTAGATGTGGCAGTTGGGTCGCCAGCGGAAAAAGTTGGTTTAAAAAATGGGGATTTGCTATTTCAATTTAATAAAAGAGCCATTAACTCTGCTATAGAATTAAAAAAAGCTATAATGAAATCAAAACCTGGGATTGACATTGAATTAGGGTTTGTGCGAAAAAATATAGCCTATTTTGTTACAACAAAAATTGGCAAATACACTGTAAATACATCGACTAAAAAATATAATAATTTCCAAAACAGAGAATTTAACCAAAATGTTCATGATTCTTTGATTTTAGAGATAAATTCACTCAAAAAGAACCTTTACCGCATAGAACAAAAATTAAATCAGCTTCACTAAGAAATTTGAAATTGCTTCCTGACTCAAAATTACTTTAACTTACATTATGAATTTGACAATTGATTTAGAAAAACTTAAAAATTGTATTAGCCAGTTTGCTCCAGAAGAAAATATCAATAGCAGGCTTCTATCAATTTTTTCAGCGGCAATTACAACTGCTGATGAAGATATAATTAAATTAAGTATATTAAAAGCAAAAGAGAATTTTATTACTCCCAATCAATTGTATGAGATTGTCCTTCAGTCTTACCTGTTTCTTGGATTTCCTAAAATGCTTACGGCGGCAGAATATTTGGGTAAATATTATCCTTCTGACCATAAGATATCAACTCATGGGAAAGTTTCAACAACTGAGACTGATGATTGGTATAATAGGGGAATAGGTTTATGTAAGCTGGTTTATAAAAATAATTTTGAACCTCTTAAAACAAAAGTTGAAAAGATTGCTCCTGAGATTTTTCGGTGGATGGTTTTTGAGGGGTACGGAAAAGTCCTTTCACGTTCAGAACTTAATATAAAAGATAGAGAGCTTTCAATTATTGCTTTTTTGATGATGGAAAATATGGTTAAGCAGTTACACTCGCACATACTCGGTGCACTTAATGTTGGCGTTGAAATCAATTTAATAAAGCAAGTGATTGAAGATATAGGACAATCTGCGGGAGATGGATATCTGGCTGCAGTTGATATCTTAACTAAAGTTGGTAATGTC
>JAYEHE010000237.1:0-2894 GCA_034659415.1 Candidatus Zixiibacteriota bacterium
TGGGAAAATGTCGGCCGCTTTACATTAAATACATTTGTTGACCCCTATGCCGCTTTTCGGGTAGAAACACAATTTTACGATGGTTCTGTCATAGCAAAGAAAAGATATTTAAGCCCGATGCTTATTACTGAATCAATTGGTTTTGCTAAAAAAGTTTATAATAAAAATGATAAAGAAATCATAACTCGTTTAGGGTTTGCTTTGAGACAGCTCAAGAAAACAGTGATTCTTGATTCGTCGTTACTAACTACAACCGACTCTACCTTAACCGATGGTGGTTTAGAATCTGTTTCCGATGCTACTTTTAAATTTAACAAAAAATTATCATACACCGGCAAGCTAACTCTTTACAAAGCTTTCTTTTTCTCAAAAAGTGATGAAGTTAAAGGGACTGTGTATGAAGATGACTGGAAAGCAGTTGATATCAACTGGGAAAACATTCTTAATGCCCAAGTCTCAAAAGTTATAACGGTCAACTTTTATGCCCAGCTTCTTTATGATAAAGAGATTAGCAAAAAAGGAAGATTCAAAGAAACAGTGGCAATTGGATTTGTTTATAAATTAATGTAAAAGATATATTGAGTGTAACCGGTTTGTTATTTTAGCATGCCGGTTACATATAGAACAATCATTTCCAGAATAATAGCAAGCACCCCAACCAAAACATATTTCCAAATTTGAGATTTTTTCTCAGGCGATGGTGCTTCTTTAACAACTTCTTTCCGATTATTTCTTTCCTGGCGAATTTGGTCATACTCTTCCCAATCAAAGAGGAATTCTTCAATTGATGAATAGCGATTTCCTACTCTTATGGCAAGTAATTTACTGAGCATCCTTTTAACCTCTTCCCCTAAATAATTTTGGAAATCGCCAAACTTAAGCTTGGTCTGGTGGTCATAAAAAGGATTACAGCCAAGAATCATTTTATAGAGAATAACGCCTATTGAATAAATATCACCCTGCTTTGATTTTTTTCTTTCAGGTGCCATATACCAATTTTTCTTTTTTGATTCATCATAATGAACCGGCATGCCAAAATCGGAAATTTTTGGCGTGTCCTCTAAATCAAAAAGAATATTTGATGGTCTCAGATTACCATGAACAACATTATTTTTATGGGCAAAATCCAAGCCGGTTGCTATATCAAGAATGATCCCAAAGGCTTTTTCCCATGTGTATTTTCTAACCATTCGGTCTGCCAAAGATCCTCCCGAAGCGTACTCGGCAATAATAACTGTCGAACGCTTATCACCTCCGGAACCGAATATTTTTGCAATATTTTTATGTTTAAAAGCTTTTAAGATTTTTGCTTCTGTTCGCCCAATTTCACCCCTGCTATGTTTTTTTATAACATATAACTGTTTGTTTAATTTGTTCTCCACAAGAATGGTCGATGAAAAACGAGTCTCTTTGATTGTATCTAAATAACGGCATTTCCCCATAAATGACTCAGACCCGGTAATAGAAAATTCATCGGTTTTAGCAGAAGATATATTATTGTTCATAACATTTAGAAGATCATCTTTAAGTTCAACTGCTGTTTGATATCTATCTTTAGGTTCTGATTCCAGACATTTCATAACAATTCTATCAAATTTGTCATTTTGCCCAGAGACAACCTTAGAAGGCGGTTTAAAACTACCCAACGGTTTTTTACCTGCCAGTATTTCATACAAAATTATTCCAATAGCATAAATATCAGTTGTCTGGTCAACATTAGTAGAACTTGTTTTCTGCTCCGGTGACATATAAGCCAGCGTCCCCATGATAACATCGGTGGCTGTCATTTCACTCTCCGGCGTCCCCACAATCTGGGCAATTCCAAAATCTGCTACAAGAGCATTACCGTGTTTATCAATAAGAATATTAGCCGGCTTTATATCACGGTGGATAATTCCGTTTTTATGAGCATAATCTAAAGCTTTGCAAACCTGCACAATCATTTCAAGTTTTGTGTTAAGCCCGATTTTTTGAGAATCAATAAGCTCACGAAGATTGGTGCCATCAATATAATCCATAACAAAATAATATCTGCTACCGGTTTTGCCTTTATCTATAACATGGACAATATTCGGATGATTCAATCTGGCTACAACTACCGCTTCTTGCTCAAAACGTCTGACAATTTCCGGATCATTAGTTAATTTGGTATTGAGAATTTTTATTGCGACATCACGGTTAAGGGATTTTTGAGACCCGCGATAAATTTCTGCCACACCACCCTGGCCTATTTTTCCAGTTAGAGTATATTCTCCGATTTCTACCGTTTTTTTCTTTTCTAAAGTTTGCACCATTTAAATTTTCTTTCAAAAAAAATAGGGACAACCCAAAATGGATTTTCCCTATTATAATCGGCAGAATCTGTAACTTTATTTAATCATTACCATCTTTTTTGTTTCGGCACCTTTCTCATGCTCTAAGCGGTAGAAATAAATTCCACTGGGGTTATTTTTTCCGTCAAATTCAACAGAATGAACGCCAGCAGACATAAATTCATCAATTAGAGATGACACTTTCTGACCTAAAACATTGTAAACTACAAGCTTTACATTACTTGCTTTTGGCAGAGAAAATTCAATAGTAGTAGTCGGATTAAACGGGTTAGGGTAGTTTTGTGTAAGACTATATTCAGTCGGCAGACCTAAATTAGAATCATCATCAATAGCAGTAGCAATCTGAATATTGATTATTCCGGGCTTGAAAGCTAATAAATATGAATTAGTTCCTTCATCATCTGAAACAACTAATTGTTCGGTATGCACTATTCCGGAACCTACATTTACTACTGTATTCAAAGTGTCAATCTGTGAAATTTGAGAATTAGCATTCTGTTCTGAAGAGAAGTAAATTGTAAAAAGTTTACCGCCTGCTTCTGTATAAGAAGGAACAGGAGA
>JAYEHE010000238.1:0-12190 GCA_034659415.1 Candidatus Zixiibacteriota bacterium
ATTGAAAATTCCACTACTACTTTTACAGATATGGGAGTAGGTATCGCTTACCTTCCTGCGTTATATCTTAACGAAGAAATAGTTCCCTATGGTGTTCCGTTTATTTTACAGGAAAACTGCAATCAAGAAATTCTGAAAGCTGATAAAGAAAATTCCACTGATATCAATTTGAATAAAACCACCGAGAAAAAACTCTTAGTCTCAACCGATGGCATCAGCAAAACGCATCTTGATTCTGAGAAGATATATGAATTTTATTACTGGGATGATGGTTGGCAGTTGGTGTCAGAAAAATCTGCGGATGACAAATCACTGATATTTGAAAATATTCCTGTAAATGGTTTATACTGGTTTATTGAGAAGGATTCCAAAAAGGAAGAACGAATTTTCACCTATGAAAACGGACAACAAATCTGGTGGTAGTGGTAATGAAAAATTATTTATGTTCTGGTGTCTATATTTTTTACAAGATAATTTTTTTATCAAACAAAATGAAGAAGTATATTTTATAAAAAAAGACTGAGCATATGCTCAGTCTCTTTTTTGAATTGTGATATTTTTGAATACTGTATTATTTTAGTAAATTAGCATCTTCGTTCTTTTGAATTACATGTAAGCCGGGGGTGCTTGATGAACTCATAGTCTGTGGTTCAGATATCTGCCAGTTTAACGGATCAGCCGGATCACCGTCGGTGTATGTCATCCGCCAATAATATTCATAAGCGTAAAAACCGGACCAATCTGTTGTCCAAAAATCAATATAACCATATATGTCATAAACCGATGTCGATTGTTTGGTCATACTATGCTGGTAGGCAGAAAGGTAAAAGATGTACCCCTCAGTTATTCCATATTCAGCTGTTGTCGCTTCAATAACTATAGGGTCACTATAATATTGCAAAGCAGTAAAAGCCAAAAATTCATTTGGTATATTTTGGCTTATTTGAACTGTATCAGTTACGGAAATTGTATCGTGAATGTATTCAACTGTATTGATAGTATCTGCAATAATAAGAGTGTCATAA
The DNA here is from genome assembly GCA_034659415.1 of Candidatus Zixiibacteriota bacterium. GTDB lineage: Bacteria > Zixibacteria > MSB-5A5 > GN15 > FEB-12 > QNAD01. The sequence goes on from JAYEHE010000238.1 coordinate 1,026, forward strand.
TTGTATTCAACCGTATTGATAGTATCTGCAATAATAAGAGTGTCATAATTATTGATGGTTTGAGTGACTGTATCAAAAACAGCTATTGAGTCTATTATTGTTATTATAGTAGTGTCATTTATAAAAATTGTGTCACTAACAGTAGAACTGTCTTGTATAATAACCGTATCAAAAATAGTTGTTGTCGTGGTTGTAGTATCCGACTTAAATACTGTATCTATTTTAAAAATAGTATCAGCTGGTGTGTTAATATGTTCAATATCATGAATATACTCAGTTGACTCGACTATTTTTTCCTTTTCACAACCAGTGATAATCAATCCAATCAATAAAAAGAAAAATGCAAATATTATAAGTGATTTTCTGTTCATGTAAGCTCCTATTTTATTTTTTCTGATTCACTATAATGCAAAACTCAGACCAAACAGCAGAACGAATAAACATTTTCTTATATTGCTGACAGGTAGGCGATTACGGTTATATTTGAATAATTAAAAAAGAATGGAATTGCTTAATAATTGACAATTTAATGCATAGGTGAATCTGTTTAATCAGTGAGGATTACTTAAGAAAATTATTAGAATTGTATTTTTTTATTTATAAGCAACCTGTTGGCAAAGGACCGCCTTGAAACAGGTATTTAATTATAATTGTAAGATCAGAAATAGTTATATCACCTGACCCGTCAACATCGGCAGTAGTTGAATTTGGAGGTTCTGGTCCAGAGTGAAATATGAATTCAATAAAAAAAGTCAAGTCAGAAATATTTGGTCCAATACCGTCTCCATTTATATCGCCACAGATTTCAATTAAAATTGAACTGATAGAAATAATTGATGAATGAGGGGAGAATGACATTTCATCTTTGGCAACTACCAGATAATCATAACTGCTAAAACCATCGACTGTATTATCAACATAAAATGTATCAATAACACCTAAATCACTTAGTGACCCCAGAGGGTCATCAATTCTGAAGAATGATCCATTGGAGACTGATAAACGTCGGTATATATGATAACTGTTATTTGAGTTTCCAAGCCAATTAAGTTTAATGCTGTTGTCAGCTATTGCCTGTCCGGATAAATTTAGAGGACGAGGTGGAGCATTGATATATGCTAAAGTTATATCTTCCTGTTGAAATGAATTATCAGGAATGATATCATCAAGGATAAATCCTTCATTATTAAAACTGTTAGAAAACAGATATCGGTACGGAATCCCCGGAGCTTCTCCTAAATAATTCTGAAAATCATCATACCAATTGCCATTGTCATAACCTGCTCCATCGCAACTTTCAATTCTAATCTCATTGTCGCTATTATTAAGAAAACCTATAAAACTTAATTGACTGATTTCAGGTGTGGAAAAATTGCTGTTAGTTATCGTTCCGAATATTGATCCCTGAGCAAAAGAAGAAGATATTATTAGGCTTATTATTAAAAAAACATAAATGATTGTTTTAAAGAGATTGTTCATAGTATAAGTTTCGAAAACTATCCTTTAGGGACGAGTACTATTCTAAAGATTCATCAAATGAAGTATACACTATAAACATTTTTTGTCAATCTGATATTCGAAAGTCTGTTTCGAATCTTGTGTAATGACTTGATAGGCAATAGCGTACAGTTCTATGATATTTTCCTAAAATAAAGGAATCTCGTATTTTTTTGATGAAATAATTTATTATTGACAAAAAGAGTTAGACGCTCTAATCTTAAATAAAAAAATGATGGGGAAATTTTATGTGGAAATTTATTTTAGTTTTACTATTATTAGCAACTACGGTTATTGCGGCTGATATTTTATATCCGTCAGGATATGATTTTGATAGCCAGTATCAAATTAATGACCAAGCTATTTTTACAACTGATACGCTGATAATCTCCCGTACATTTTCCAGCAACGAATCTTTTACAATTGACGGCTTTTATTTTTCAGAAAACATTCCGGATAATTTTGTTATGCAAAACTACACACTGACTTTAAATGGAAATTCTATCAGCCATGATTATGATAATACTCAAATTTCGGAATTTGTCGGTAATAATTGTTATTATTGGATTATTGATGATCCTTCGGGGGCTACACAAAATAGTATCAATCAGGGTGATGAAATTTTATTGGAACTAAAATTAACTTGCGATATTGCTGGGGATTATATTTTGCCGATGCACACCAATAGTTTTTATGGCAATCAAACTCCATTTTTTGCTACTGATAATGAAATTTTGATTACTGTAACCAATCCTACAGACACAATACCTCCAGGCCCGATCAATGATTTAAGTGTTAATTAGAAAATTTTATCATTACTTTTTAATTTTGACTTACCAGAAATTCAATTTAGAAGCAGAATTCATGCAAAGTTAATTTTTATTATCACAATAAAAAGTAAAATTTGCGTTTTTAATCCTATTTATTTCCCTTAAAATAGCTTGAAAATAAATTTCTTTTTAGTTACTATTCCACAGATTTTAAATGTTTTAAATGGAAAAATTATGTCAACTGAGTTAAATAATTTGAAAGTATTTACGGACCTTGAGTTTAAGAAAAAAATCGATGAATCCAAAAAAGCAGTCGCATATACAAACCGCAAAGATACTTCTTTAGATGTTTATGACAAGCTTGGATTTATGTGCGGTCTTGAAGTTCATCAGCAGTTGCTGACCAAGGGCAAATTGTTCTGTCGTTGTCCTGCTGGAATCTATCAGCAGGATGATGATTATGACGCTGAAGTTATTCGTCATATGCGGCCAACATTAAGTGAATTAGGAGAATATGACGGCACTGCCTTGATGGAATTCAGAACCAAAAAAAATATCGTTTATCGTCTCAAAAATAAAACTGCCTGCACCTACGAAGTGGATGATACACCCCCTTTTAAAATTGATAACGAAGCATTAGAAAACGCCCTCCAAATTGCCCTTCAGCTAAAAACTAAAATTGTTGGTGAACTTCATATAGCTCGTAAACAATATCTTGATGGAAGTATTCCTACCGGTTTTCAGAGAACCGGTATTGTTGGTATAGAAGGGGAGATTCCGCTAAAAAATAAAACGGTTAGAATTATTCAAATTAGTATCGAAGAAGATTCCTGTCGCGAAGTTTCTGATATTGGTCATTGGAGAACATACATGACCGATCGCTTGGGCATGCCTTTAATTGAAACAGTAACTTATCCCGACATGAAAACTCCCGATGAAGCCGCCGAAGCCGGTTATTATATTAGCTATTTGGCACGAAGCTCAAATGTTGTAAGAACTGGAAGTGGTGCCGGACGGCAGGATGTTAATGTAAGTATCACCGGCGGACATAGAGTTGAGATAAAGGGCGTTTCACATATAAATTGGATACCGGAACTAACTCACAATGAAGCCTTTCGCCAAAAAGCATTATTACAAATCAAAGATAAACTCAACAGAATATCATCAAAAGATAAATGGAAATTATCTTCGAAAAAATTGACTTCCGAAGATTTACTGGAAATAAAACTAAACCACTCCGTAAACCAAAACTTGGAATATCATCTTGTGAAACTTCCTAACTGTGCTGAGATTCTTCCATATTTTACCCAGCCCGGCCATTGTTTTGCTGATGAACTAAGCGGACGATTAAAAGTAATTGCCTGTATTGAAAAGCCTAACATGCAATTTGTAAATTTGCCATCTTCGCTAATTGATAAACTGAATCCTTCTGCAAAAGATATTGTTATTTTGATATGGGGACCATCCGAGGATATTCCGACTGCTTTAGAAACTATCGAAGAACGTATTTATCTTGCCTTTGATGGCGTCCCTGACGAAACCAGAAAATCCTTCTCTGACGGCACCACTATCTTTGAACGAGTACTTCCGGGAGCAAATAGGATGTATCCTGACACAGATTCTGCTCCAATCTCTATTACTGAAGAATTGATAAATGACATAACCTCCCGATTACCAAAAGAAGTAATTGATCATCAAAAGAAACTTGTTGATTGGGGAATCCCAGATGATTGTCATCGCTATATTCTCAGACGCAATCTGGTGCCGATAATAGAAAAAATTATCAATGACTTTTCGTGGGACAGTAAATTTATAGGTTGTCTGATTGGGCATAGGTTAAAGAGAATTGAAGGCAGGTGGCGAGTATTTTTTAACCAGGATTATCAGTTCTTGTATGATTTAGTTAAATTTATTAACGAACAAAAACTGGAAAAAGATATTATTTTTAAACTTCTGCCAATGGCATACAGCTCTCCTGATACTCCTTTGTCAAAATTACTGGAGGAGACCAGATTTAAACAATTAACTAAAAAAGATATTACAGATAATATCTCCAAACTTAAGATAAATTTCATACAAAATAAAAGAACTTATCCATCCAGTAAGTATGCATTGGAAAATTCTTTGATGGGTCAGCTAAGAAATATAGCTTTAGGTAATATCTCCTTGAAATTACTAAGTGAAGAAATCAAGAAGGAGGTGGCTAATGGCTGATTTTAAAGGTTACAAAGGTGCCGCCTTGGAAGTTCTCAAAAATTTCAATGCTCCGGTTTGGTCTGATGCTAAAGTCGAAACAACCAGAGGGAAATTTGACGGTATCATTTTGCCCCGCTCTGAAAACGACGATGACAAACATATCGTACTAAAATTAATTACCGGTTACAATGTTGGTATTGAAATAAGCACGATTGAAAATATATCTATTTCCGGAAGTAAAGAAGCGAATTATAAAATTCCGGAAAAAGAATTTCCTGTTACCGAAGGAAACCCAAACGTCAAGCTATTTGGGACTGGCGGTACAATTGCCTCTCGTCTTGATTATCGTACTGGAGCGGTGATTCCTGCTTTTTCTCCCGGTGAACTCTATGGTGCGGTACCGGAACTGGCTGATATATGTAATCTGAAAACAGAAAAGCTATTTGCCGTTTTTTCAGAAAACATGGGACCAAAACAGTATATCACTTTGGCTAAAGCAATCGGTGAAGAAATTAAAAACGGTATCGGCGGTGTTGTTATCGGTCATGGCACTGATACGATGCATCACACTGCCGCCGCTTTATCATACATGGTGCAAAACTCACCGGTTCCGATTGTTATGGTCGGCTCCCAACGTTCATCAGACCGTCCGTCATCGGATGCTGCCCTTAATCTAATCTATGCCCATAAAGCAGCCGCAGAATCAGATATTGCCGAAGTCATGGTTTGCATGTTTGGACCAACTTCGGATGAATACGGCTTGTTGCATTATGGCACTCGGGTGCGTAAGATGCATTCTTCTTATCGTTCAACTTTTCGAACAGTGGGGGATGTTCCGTTAGCGATGATTGATAAAGAAAAAATTACTCATATTCAAACCGATTATAATCGTCGTCGGTCTGATTGTAAAGTTGATGTTAAACCGTATTTTGAAGAAAAAGTAGCTCTCGTCTATTACTATCCTAACATGATGCCAGATATAATTGATTCACTAGTGGACAACGGATACAAAGGTATAGTAATTGCCGGTACCGGACTGGGGCATATCAACAAACCGGTTTATCCTGCTATTGAACGTGCCGCTAAAAAGGGAGTGGCAATTTTTATGACAGTCCAGACTCTATGGGGTTTTGTTCATATGTTTGTTTATGATACTGGACGGGACCTAATGGCTAAAGGAATTGTCCCTTGTGATAATATGCTTCCTGAGGTTGCCTATGTTAAACTTGGCTGGGCATTAGGACAGACTAATGACATTGATGAAGTAAAAAGAATTATGCTGACTCCGGTCACTAAAGATATCACTAAGCGTGAACCATATAATGGGTATTTGGTTTATCAAGGTGGCATCCCTGAAGTCGAAGAGTTTATAAAAAACACACATAAATAAAATTTATGTGTGTTAATAAAGATACTGTATCTTAAGATAAATTCCCTTGAGGCGAAGGACGTTTCTTCTGTCATCTCAAGAAGTTAAAGCTATCTAACTATGGCGGATTTTAATCTGCTTTTTGTTTAGATACTCCTAATACAGCTTATGATTATTTTCAAACACAATTTATTTAATGATTTACAGTTACGCCACGAGCTTCCAAGTTTGGTATATGTACTGTAAGTGAAGAATCATTTAATGGGTTGCCTTCAAGCCATAATTGATCTCCATTATTAATTCCACTATTGTCAACCAAAGGCTGAATATCTACAATTTGATTTCTCGACAGATAGATATTGTCTAATAATGTTAGATTCTGTAATGGTGTTATGTCAGAAATCAAATTATCACCAAAATCCACATTTGTTAACCATGTCACCTCCGATATTCCACTGATATCAACTATTGAATTATTGGAGGGTTGAAAAGCGGTAATATTTGTCAAATTTACCAGAGAGGGAATACTATCTACTTGATTATGGTATAACGTTACACTTTCGAGCAGGTTTAGATTTTGAATAGGAGTGATATCAGTCACCTGATTGTATTGAAAAAATAAATATCGTAATTGAGTCATATTTGCAACAACACTTATTTCGGTAATATTATTTTGGCAAATACTTAATACTTCAAGGTTTGTTAAGTTCGCTAACTCATCAATTGAGGATAATGAGATACTATCTATGTTAAGAGATGTTAGGTTAGTAAAATTCTGCAATGGGGAGATGCTTGAGACTGGATTGTGGTCCAGATCCAAATTTTTCAAATTGACAAGGTTTTCCAGTGGGGAAATATCTACAATCTGATTATTGTGCATAGAAATTGTTTCTATATTAGTTAAATTCGAAAGTGGTGAAATGTCAGATAATGGAACTTCATAGAGATAAAGTTTTTCAAGAGAAGCAAAATGCTCAATTCCAGAAATGTTATGAATATTGTAATTGCCGCTTGAAGAATTACCTCCTATACGAACCAACTCTGTAATAGTATCAACCTGAAAAACATAGATGCTGTCGAACTCGGATATCCCGTTTAAATGAGATACAATAGCTCGGCGGAAACTTGTATCAGGTAATGAAACAAAAGTACTGTCTAATGGTACGGTCTTGAAATTCCAAATCGGTCCTTTGGTTGTATTACCGTCATTATCGCCAGCAACAATTTGCCAATAATATGTTGTATATGGCTCAAGATAATTTGAGAAATTATAAGAAGTGTAGTTATAGAATGTGTCAGTAATAGCACCGGTTAGGTTGTCTGAAGCAGTAATTTGGGGGTCAGTTTTCAGTCTGACGTAATAATGTAATGAATCACTATCTGCATCGGAACAAGACCAACTAAATTGGGGAGTTAATGAAATTGCAGTATCGCCGATATCAGGTGTTGGATTTGATGGGTTTTCAGGCGGTTGGTTTGTTACTGTGTTGTCGTTGTTTGTAGATGAGTCACTACACCCAATAGCCATTACGATTGAAAAAAATAAAAATGTTACCAGAAATTTTCGATATAACATAATTCCTCCATTTAAAATTACAATATTGCCATTTCAATAGACATGCTTTTGCATGACATAATTCTCAAGTAAGAAAAGTGTTTCTAACTGTGCAAGTTTGAAATTCTACAAAAAGACAATTACTTTTTCTGGTTGACTGAAGTTTGACTATTCATGCCATATTAATTTGACTAATTTTATCATAAAGAAGTTGGGAAGGAGTGTATCTTAAGCGGTAAATTTAACTTCAAAATACTTTTGTAGTCGAGATCAGTCCGCCTAGGCGGAGTGACCTCCTGACATCTTAAAACTATTTCCGGTCTCCGAGAGGATTGGAACTGGTAATGGTGATTTTACGTGCAAATCACATTGTGGAAATGGAATTTCAATATCATTTTCTCTAAATATTCGTACTATTGCACAGTTAATCTCTGACCGTGTGATATAGTGTCTTTTGGGACGAGCTACCCATCCTCTCAGTACCATATTCCATGAAGAATCTCCAAATTCAGATAGAAGAACTTCCGGTTCTGGACTATTAAGTACTTCAGGATGATTAATAGCCACTTCCTTTAAAGCTTTTAGTACCTTATCAAGGTCAGAACCATAGGAAACTCCAACTTCAATATCCAAGCGTATCTTGGGATCACCGTGAGACCAATTGACTACGTTCGAGGAAACAAATTCAGAGTTTGGGACAATAATAGCAATGTTATTCAATGAGCGGATTGTCGTTGCTCTCATATTTATTGCAATAACATCCCCCTCGATATCACCCACAGTAACTCTATCGCCTATCTTGATTGGTCTTTCAAAAAGTAGTATCAAACCAGAAACAAAATTAGATGTGATATTCTGAAGACCAAATCCAATCCCAACTGACAAAAGCCCAAAAATTACTGCTAAACCGCTAAGGTCTATTCCTATGAATTGAAAAGCAACCACAGCCCCAATGATCATTATTAAATAGTGGCTAAGCCGGATCATTGTGTAACGAATGCCGCTTTCAATTTGGAATCGCTCAAGGACCTTTCGGAGAAAAGTGCGATTGAATAAACGGGACATTAGTACAAATAGCACAAGAATGGCAAAAAATATTAAAATTGATGAAATTGTGATTGGTGTTTTGTTTATTTCAAATAGTTTAAACTGTAAAATATTGCTTATAGCATCAATAATATTATTCAAAATCTGTGATATAGTCATTATAGTACTCGAATCCTTTTATTGTATCATAAAACTATCAATTTATAGCTTACAAATGACGACGTTTTTCGTCAACAAGAATAATTCTGAACTAAAATTCAATATTTAGCTCTTGACAGATAAATTGAAATACATTATTTATATACAAATCATTTCTGTTCAAATGATTTGTGTGGATATGGTTTATTGGTGAACTAATGGAGTTATAATATGTTTGCTATCAATGTGTTGAGTTATGGTGCTTGTAAGATGATGGAAAATATTTAATGACAGAAAAAGCAAAAAATCAGGATATAAATATTTCTACTCAACTTTCAATACCAGAAACACGATATGACCTTCAAATTCTTCGGTCTTTAAGACGTATTATGCGTGCAATTGATTTATACTCTCATAAGTTGAAAACATCCTATCAACTCACTGCTCCCCAGCTAATCTGTTTGCTTTGCATAGTGGAAGAGGGCACCATAAATGTTACCACCATTTCCAAGAAAGTTTTTTTAAGCCCAAGTACAATAGTCGGAATCCTTGACAGACTTGAAACACGGGATTTAGTGTTCAGAGAAAGAGATAGCAAAGATAGACGAATCGTTAATGTTACTGCTTTAGAAAAAGGAATAAAACTCGCCAAAACAGTTCCATCACCACTACAGGATAATTTAGCTAATTCATTAAAGAAATTGCCTCTTCTTGAGCAATCGACAATAGATTTATCTTTAAAAAGAGTGGTTGACCTTATGGAGGCTGATCAACTTGAAGCGGCACCAATTCTTGAGACAGGACAGCTTGATAAGGTTATGCTGAAAAGTGCTAACTTAAAAAATGTGCTTTTATCTAAAGTTCAAAGGTCGAAAGAAAAAAAGTCAAAGGAGTGAACACTGGGAAGATCAATAAAACTGATCGAACACAAATTCGAGGGACAGATAATGAACAGCAGTCATCTTAAAACATTGTATAAAGTCTCTAATCAAATCCAATTGGTCAAGTTTTGTTGTAAAGTGTAAGAATATTAATAATGTAATTAACGTATGATTAAAAATTGTCATATAAACTTTTTGAGTGCGTTAAACTATGAACAGAAAGGAAGGATTAAGCAAGAAATGTCTATTACAATAAATGAACATGTATTTGATGGTCCTTATACAACCACCAAGGACCTAATGGATGATCCGGGAGTTTTTGCTGTAATCATAGCAAAAGAAGAAAAGGGCACATTGATTGACGTTGGAGAATCCAATAATATACGCAAGGGCATAGAAAGCCATAAAAACAGAGTTAAGTGGGATAGGTTTACCTCTGCTGGGACATTATGTTTCGCAGCATTGTACACACCGGATTTTAATCAAACTGAACGTGCTTCAATTGAGCAAGATATACGTGCCCAATATGAGAAGAACGATTCGAACGATTCAGAAGGCTCGAATTATAAAAGAAAGGATTCCGAGTAAGAATGCTTCATAGTATTCAACAAATTAAAGGTTTCCCTGTAATTTGTAGTGTCCGATGAACAAAAACGAAAAATAGGAGTTAAAATAATGAACGAAAAGAAAAAATCATCCGAGGTGATGATACATGAACTGCGTCAAATGAGTGATTGTCCAACATGGACAGATCCTGATAAACTTGCGGCATTTCTTTATGAAAGCCTCAAGCCATACGAAGACCCATTACCACAGGTGAGACAAGGAATCAGCGACGCTCTGGAACCACGTATTGGAGAACCAGGATTTGTACTTGTTGCAGAGATTGACCAAAAAGTTGTTGGTGCTCTCATTATGCTGCGAACTGGCATGAAGGGTTATATCCCTGAGAATTTTCTTTTGATGGTTGCAGTTGACCCATCCACACGTGGTAAAGGAGTTGGTGCTCAAATTATCAAACGCTCCTTTGAGATAGCTGATGGTGACGTAAAGCTTCACGTTGAATACGATAACCCAGCCAAACGCCTTTATGAACGTCTCGGAATGACAAGCAAATATGCCGAGATGAGGTATCAAAAATGAACCGCGTCACAATTGATCTTCAGAAACTTAGACATAACATCAAGATCATCAAAGGCTGGATGAGAAAACATGAAGCCAGCTGGACTGTCGTAACAAAAGTTCTCTGTGGTCACACCGATACATTACGTGCTCTGCAATTATTAGGGATTCGTTCCATGGGAGATTCACGTCTTGCAAACTTGCAAGCAATTGAGAAGCTATTTCCAGATTTCGAATCATGGTATCTTCGAGTAGCGGATCCGTCGTCTGTACAGAATGTTGTGAGCCTGTCCGATGTAAGCTTGAATAGTGAAATTCAAGTTATCCATGAACTAAATAAGCAGGCACAGCTACTAAACAAAAAACATAGTATCATTATTATGATTGAACTTGGAGATTTAAGAGAAGGTATTCTTCCGGGGTCTTTAATAAAGTTCTATGAAACTGTTTTTGAGTTGTCCAACATAGAAGTTATAGGTATTGGGGCTAACCTTGGGTGTCTGGCTGGAGCAGTTCCAAACATTGACCAATTTACACAGCTTGCTCTATACCATGAGCTTCTGGAACTAAAGTTCAAACGCAAATTGCAA
>JAYEHE010000239.1:0-2889 GCA_034659415.1 Candidatus Zixiibacteriota bacterium
ATGATATATCCAATGATAAAATATGGTCGAACAATTTCTGCTTTAGCTTAAGCATGATGTCCTGTCCAATTATTTCAAGCTTAATACGCATGAAGTATTGAATAACAATTGTTACAATCTGAATTAAGCCGATTACTCCGGCAACTATAAGCAGTCCGTTGAAGTCTTTTTCCTTAAGAGGTCCGTCAATTCCGTTTTTCAAAAGAATTGGCCAGACCAATGAAAGAAAAGTGCCTCCGGAAAGAAGAATCAGAGCAATAAACAATCTTTTAGAATGTTCTTTTAAATATGGTAACAGATTGAGAAAAGCTTCTTTAGTACCTATTTGTTTCTCTTTTTCAGTTATTTTTTCATTTTCATAAAAGTCGCTGGTCATTTTACTATCCTTAGTCTAAAAGTTTAACGCCGGATATAATTAATTCAAATAGGCAATAAAAAACCCACTGAACCAAATCCGGGGCAGCGGGTTTATAAACATTTATTTTTAAAAATATTAAGTCATGTTTAGAGTTTCCCCGCCACAGAGGAATCCTATTAATCGATATACTTGTTTTGTGAATATTCTGTTCATCAAACAATACCTCTATATGTTAGCGGTTCATAACCATAAAAATTTAATACGTTTAGTTCTCTATTTAGTTTCAAGAACTTTATTAGGTTTTTTGGTAAATGTCAAGTGTTTTTTTGTTACTTCTGAGTAATCATAAAATCCACGACCGCTTTTCCGACCCATATAACCAGCCTTTACCATCGCTTTTAAAAGTGGAGGAGAGGCGTAATGGTGTTCTTTGAACTCATCAAACATTATTTCGCCAATATAATAAATAGTATCCAGACCGATAAAATCGGTTAATTCAAGCGGTCCCATCGGATGCCCACAACCAAGTTTCATACCATTATCAATATCATCACGAGTAGCAACACCAGCTTCCAAAGCTCTGATAGCATCCAGCAAATATGGAACTAACAACCGATTAACTACAAATCCGGGAGTATCTTTACAAGAAACAACAACTTTACCAACTTTGTCGCCAAATGCTTTGGCTGTTTCAAATGTTTCATCCGAAGTTGTGATAGTTTTAACCACTTCGACCAGTTTCATTACTGCAACCGGATTGAAAAAATGAAGCCCGCAGAATTTTTCCGGACGGGATGTTGTTGCACCCATTTCTGTTATTGATAATGAAGATGTGTTTGAGGCGATGATGGCATCTTTATTGAGGATGGTGTCTAATTTTTTGTAAAGTTCTGTTTTAACTTCAAAATTTTCAGTAATCGCTTCAATGACTAACTGGCAACTGGCTAAATCGTTTAAATCAGTTGTGCCAGTAATATTCTCTAATACTGATTTTTTGCCGGCTTCATCCAATTTCCCTTTTTCAACTGCACGGGATAATGATTTGTCAATTTTTGCCAGTCCTTTTTGAAGAACCTTATCTTCAACTTCGTAAGAAATTACTTTGACGCCGGCTTTTGAGGCAACTTCGGCAATGCCGGCACCCATTTGACCACATCCGCAAATTCCAATTTCAGTGATGTCCATTTTTTCTCCTTTTATATTCACACTTTTTTTTAATTTTTGATTGAAGAATATAAGCATTAGTTACCATAGGCACAAGCAAAGATATAAAAGAAGATAACATTAAGAGCTTGACGGGTCTTGTTATCTGCGAATTAAAATAATTACAGAGTAGGTTTCTTCGAAACCTCCCCTAAAAGTTGAGTAGGTCATGTCTCTCTTTTCTTGGAGACATGACTTTTTTTATGCAGACAGGCAGGTCTCGAGACAAAGAGAGACCTGCCCTACTATGTTCACCTTTCACAGGAACGACAATAAAATAACAATTTTGTGGTATCACCAATTCGAAAAAGCAAGGTCAGGAGGCATGTCCTCCTGACATCTTTATTCAGTTGATTCAAATTGAGATTTATCTTGAATTAAAAGAATTGAATTTGTTAATAAATTAATATTATCAAGAAATCGTCAGGAGCGCACTCCGCCTGGGCGGACTGACCTACATCTACTTTTTTTATGCAGACAGGCAAGTTTCGAGTACGGTAGGTCATGTCTCTCTTTTCTTGGAGACATGACTTTTTTTATGCAGACAGGCAGGTCTCAAGACAAAGAGAGACCTGCCCTACTATGTTCACTAAATATGTGTTTTAGTTTTAATTACATGGATCTGGCGGAGGTCCGCTGTTGAACAAATAATCCACAATAAATGTTATATCTGATATACCAACAGTCCCATCATTATTTATTTCACCTTCTTCTGGACAAGGTACAACTGGTCCTGAATTGAACAAATAATCCACAAGAAATGTTATATCTGATATACCATGTGAACCATCATGATTTACATCACCACGGAGAACACAACAACTATTAGGCACCATCTTGTTCAGCAGTATCGAAACATTGTCAGTATAATTATTCGCAGTCACCAGATCATTGTTGCCATCAGAGTTAAAATCAATCGAGAAAACAGAGGAAGGTCTATCTCCTACCGCATAGTTCACCGCAGATTGGAATGTTCCGTCACCATTGCCGAGAAGTATAGAAATATCGTCAGAGCCTGAGTTCGCAGTTACTATGTCATTGTAGCCGTCAGAGTTAAAATCAATCGAAAAAATAGAACGAGGTCCATTTCCAACAGCATAGTTAACCACAGACTGGAATGTTCCATCCCCATTCCCTAAAAGTATCGAAACATTGTCAGAGTATAAGTTCGCAGTCGCCAGATCATTGTTGCCATCAGAGTCAAAATCAATTGAGAAAACAGAATAAGGTCCATCTCCGACCGCATAGTTCACCGCAGACTGGAATGTCCCATCACCATTGCCGAGAAGTATCGAAACATTGTTAGAGTTAAAGTTCGCAGCCGCTAT
>JAYEHE010000240.1:0-2880 GCA_034659415.1 Candidatus Zixiibacteriota bacterium
ATACAGTGAGTCAACAATTGTTGTAATTTTGACTGCATCAATTTCTGCCTGTCGTCTGTCTTCGGCGGCTTGTTTGAATTTTTCCTTTTGGGAATCTTCCCGAACATAAGCCATGACAACTCTGATACCGGATAAGCAAGATTCGATAATATCATTAAACCTGGATATCCGTGATTGAAGATGATCATATCTTTTGTCCAAAGTCGAAGCAGTCAAAAAGAAAATCACAATAAGAATTGGCAACGGACCGGCTGTCCACAAAGTTAGAACAGGGTCGATAATAATCATCATTATCAGAATAAAACCAACATTCAAAAGAGCTTCGTATAGTCTGAAAATTCCGGAGCAGGCAAACCAAGATAATTTTTCAGCTACATCATCGGTCATTCTTGTTACTAAATCACCGGTGCGGAATTTGTTGAAAAAGTCCGGTCCTTTATTAGTCGTATTATCAAAAGCATCCTGTCGGAATAAAAATTCCAAACGACAGTTCATCCAGGCACGATGGGTTTGAACAAAAGCATATAAAACTGATGCTATCAATCCAAATATTATGAACCCGATGCCGAAGGTTACTATTGGATTCAAATCAAAGCTGGTACCAATGTCAGTTATAGTTTTTGCAAGCCAATCATCAGGGATTTTTTCTGACTGTAAATAGTCGATTGTAAAGCCATAAATTTTTGGAATAACTACCTGGAAAACTGCCTGTATCGGTGTTAGCAGTATTAATACTGCTAACACGTATAGGTATCTTCTATAGTATTTCCAAAACCATTTTATTTTTTTAAGCATTAGATGCTACTCCATTTCTATTTTTAAATTGGAGGTGGAATAAGCGTGAATAGTATCCGTTTTTCAGTATCAAATCTGTATGTGTGCCGCGTTCAATTATCTCACCGTGTCTAATCACTAAAATTTGATCCGCTTCCAATATTGTCGCCAAGCGATGAGCAATTACAAGCGATGTCCTGCCGCTCATCAATTTTTTAAGCGAAGATTGTATTGTTCTTTCCGTTTCCGGATCAACCGAGCTGGTTGCTTCATCCAGAATTAAAACTTCCGGATCAACCGCCAAAGCTCTGGCAAATGATAAAAGTTGCCTTTCGCCCCGACTGAAATTTGATCCTTTTTCAGAAACAACAGTTTTATAATCCTCAGGCAATAGCTTAATAAATTTGTCTGCTTCAACCTGTTTGGCGGCATCGGTTATTTTATTTTCACTGATGCGGTCGGATTCAAGGCTGATATTGGATTTTATATCTCCCGGGAATAAAATTATATCCTGAAGGACTAAGGCGAATCTTTTACGCAATTCGCTTTTAGGAATATCACGAATATCTATCCCATCCACTGTAATTTTCCCTTTTTGAGGATCATACAATCTCAAAATAAGAGATATAATAGTAGTTTTTCCGCCACCGGTAACACCGGCGATAGCAATTGCCTTCCCAACCGGAATGCTGAAACTTACATCACGAAGAACATAATTTTCATCGTCAGTATAAGAGAACCAAACATTTTCAAATCTTATTTCTTTCTTTAATCCATCCCATTCAACCGGATATGCCGGATCAAGAAGTATTGATTTTTCTGAAAGGATGGCAAATATCCGTTTGGCACCGGCTATAGCTTTCTGGAAATTTGAAAGCTGTTCTGATGTTCTGAAAATTGGTTCAAAAGAACGCCAGATGTATAATAGGAACATAATCATAGTTCCAAATGTCATTCCAAAATGTGCTCCAAGTATTAGAACCAATCCTATTTTTACATACTCAAAGAAAAATATAGTATTAAAGAAAATGCATACTGCAATATTGACATAAGCATCTTCTGAAAACTTAGCTTCATTGACTTTATAAATTCTTGCCCGAGCATAACTTCCCCGATGAAAAATCTGGACAATTGACATGCTATGTAAAAATTCGGTCAAAGTTGCTGTAACTTCTGCCATCCGTTTTCTTACTTCCAAAAAACGATGAGTTGTTATGCGATGAAATATCCAGATAAATATTCCAATTATAGGAATACTTACAATAAGGATTAACGCCATCTTCCAATTGTAATAAAAGAGAACGCCATAAATACCGCTCAACAAAAACAGATCAGCTACGATAAGTACCACTGTATTGGTAAACAATAATCTCAGAGCTTCGGTGTCAGATTCTATACGTGCCATCAATCTACCAACCGGATTTTTATCAAAAAATGATATATCCAATGATAAAATATGGTCGAACAATTTCTGCTTTAGCTTAAGCATGATGTCCTGTCCAATTATTTCAAGCTTAATACGCATGAAGTATTGAATAACAATTGTTACAATCTGAATTAAACCGATTACTCCGGCAATTATAAGCAGTCCGTTGAAGTCTTTTTCCTTAAGAGGTCCGTCAATTCCGTTTTTCAAAAGAATTGGCCAGACCAATGAAAGGAAAGTGCCTCCGGAAAGAAGAATCAGAGCGATAAACAATCTTTTAGAATGTTCTTTTAAATATGGTAACAGATTGAGAAAAGCTTCTTTAGTACCTATTTGTTTTTCTTTTTCAGTTATTTTTTCATTTTCATAAAAATCGCTGGTCATTTTACTATCCTTAGTCTAAAAGTTTAACGCCGGATATAATTAATTCAAATAGGCAATAAAAAACCCACTGAACCAAATCCGGAGCAGCGGGTTTATAAACATTTATTTTTAAAAATATTAAGTCATGTTTAGAGTTTCCCCGCCACAGAGGAATCCTATTAATCGATATACTTGTATATTGACCAACACCAACTACACAAGCACCAGTTAAAGTGGCAAAATCAAAAATACCATCTATCTCCTCAATCTCATCTTGAGCATAACATAAACAATCTGCCAGTACAAGTCTACCCTCA
>JAYEHE010000241.1:0-2857 GCA_034659415.1 Candidatus Zixiibacteriota bacterium
AAAAAGGTTAAGGCTGTAGCTTCTATGCAACCATCACATTGTCTTTCGGATATACAAATGGTTAGAAAATACTGGGGTAGCAGAGGTAATAATTGTTATATATTTAAAACATTAATTGATCAAAATATTCCGTTAGCTTTTGGTTCAGATGTTCCGATTGAGCCGCTTGACCCAATTGCCGGTATTGATGCCGCTGTGCGAAGAGCCAGATTGAAGAGCAAAGATGTTTTTTATCCCAAGCAAAGAATTACCGCCGAACAAGCACTGTATAATTTTACTGCCGGACCGGCTTATGCTGTTGGGCAGGAGTATTGTCGGGGGTATTTATTGCCTGGTTATCCGGCTGATTTTGTTGTGTTATCACAGGATATTTGTAAGGTTGTACCGTCAAAAATTATAAATACAAAAGTTCTGGCGACTTTTTTAGACGGAAAAATCAAATATATTGATAAATCTTTAAATATATAATGCGATTACTTTTATTATTAGATTGACAAGGAAGCAAACAAAGAAATATATTGAATTATGTTAAACAAAAACAGATTATATAAATTAATATTGGTTTTGCTTTGTTTCTTTTTAATCAGCCCTATTATTTCATTTACAATAAAATCTGCCATAGCAGAAGATACTATCCCCTCAGATTCTACGAATTTGAGAGATTCTATCATTGATTCAATAGAAGATAAACAAAAGAAGCCTAAAGAATCTCTGGTTTATTTGCTAAAAATTGAAGGAGCTATTGGGACCGTTACTGATGATAGGATTGGCCAGGCAATAAAACAATCAATTGAAGATAATGCCAGTTTATTGGTTATATATCTTGATACTCCGGGAGGCTTTACCAAACCAACATGGTCAATAAATAAAAAGATTCTTAACTCCGGCGTTCCAATTTGTATTTATATTGCACCATCTGGAGCACGTGCAGGGTCTGCCGGAGTCTATATGACTTACGCTTCCCATTTTGCCGCTATGGCACCCTCGACAAATATTGGTGCGGCTCATCCTGTTGCGGGTGGGGGACAGGAAGTTGATTCAATAATGAATGAGAAAATTACAAATGATGCTGTGGCACAAATAAAAGCCGCCGCTGAAAAAAGAGGCCGCAATTCTGAATGGGCGGAAAAATCTGTTCGTGAGTCGGTCTCAATAACAGATAACGAAGCACTTGAATTAAATGTAATTGATTTCAGAGCTGAAAACTTGGAAGATTTATTGTCTCAGATTAATGGCAAGGAAATTGAATTGCCAAAAGGTAAAGTTGTGATGTATCTTGAAAATGCTAAAACAAAAGATTTGGGAATCTCTTGGATACATGCTATTCTTGAAATAATTACTCAACCGGATATTGCTTTTATTCTTTTTTCAATCGGATCTCTTGGAATTATGTTAGAGCTGTATAACCCCGGCTCAATTTTTCCGGGAGTTGTTGGTGCAATATCTTTAATTTTGGCTTTTTATTCATTTCAAGCACTGCCTATAAATTATGCAGGAGTGGCTCTGATTTTACTTGCGATAATCTTGTTTATTGCAGAAATAAAAATTATCAGCCATGGTCTGCTTACGATTGGAGGATTAATCTCATTTTTCTTAGGAGGGCTTATGTTGATTGATACTGTTGATCCAAATTTGCAAATTTCGATGTCTGTCCTTATCACGGTTGTGGTTGTTGTCGGTTTAGCAGTTGTGGGAGCAACTTGGCTGGTTATAAAAGCCGCAAGAAATAAACCTTTTATTGGAATTGAGGGAATGGCAGGGAAAATTGCAGAAGTTCGAAAAAATGGATTTGTGTATGTTGATGGTGCCCTATGGAAAGCTGAATCTGATGATTCTTTGAACGTTGGTGAAAAAGTTGAGATAATATCTCTTGATAAGCTTATTTTGAAAGTAAAAAAAATTAATTCATAACTGAGGGAGGTCATGATGGTTTCAGGATTACCAGTTTTAGCAGTTCTAATATTTTTTGGCATACTTTTGCTTTTTAACATGATTAAAATTCTCAAAGAATATGAACGAGGTGTCATATTCCGACTGGGAAGATTAATCGGAATGAAAGGTCCAGGACTTATAATTCTTATTCCTATAATCGATAAAATGGTACGAGTAGATTTACGTGTTGTAACTTTTGACATTCCCCCACAGGATGTAATTACAAAAGATAATGTTTCAATCAAAGTTAATGCTGTGCTTTATTTTCAGGTAGTTCAGGCAAGCAATGCGGTTGTTTCAGTTGTGAATTATTTCGAAGCCACCTCACAAATAGCTCAAACTACTTTGCGTTCAGTTTTAGGACAAGTAGAGCTTGATGATCTTTTGGCTCAGCGAGATAAAATTAATGCTGAACTTCAACACATAATAGATGATCAGACCGAACCATGGGGAATCAAAGTTTCTGTAGTTGAGGTTAAAAATGTTGATCTCCCGCCGGAAATGATGAGAGCGATGGCAAAACAGGCTGAAGCAGAACGTGAACGAAGAGCAAAAGTTATTCACGCCGAAGGCGAGTTTCAGGCTTCTCAGAAACTTGCTGATGCCGCTCAGGTGATTGCTACGGCACCTAATGCGATGCAGCTCAGGTTTTTACAGACTTTAACCGAAGTCTCGGCAGAAAAAAACTCAACTTTGGTTTTCCCTGTGCCGATTGATTTATTAAGTTCTTTAAAAAATTTCTTAGATAAAGGTTCTAAGGAGAGCTAATTATTTAGTAGTATAAAATATATAAAAATTGTATATTATACATAGTCGTTGCGAGAAGTGAGAAACTAAGCAATCTTTACACAAAGTCGACACAAGATTGCCGCGCTTCATCCGCAACGACTTTTTTTATGGGTTATAAAATCCGCTCCAAGTAAAG
>JAYEHE010000242.1:0-2857 GCA_034659415.1 Candidatus Zixiibacteriota bacterium
AATTTACCCATTGGTAAAACCGCAACGGGCAGATTACTCTTAAATCCAGCACGGGCGACAAGATTGAAAGTACCATCTCCTCCACACGCAATCAAAGCTGTAATATTCCCCCATTTTTTAACCTGACTTAAAACAACTCCCCGATGTCTTTTTAATCCAGCCGCTGATTGTGCCTGATCATATAAAGAAAATGCACTATTTGGTTCCAAAACTGTAAAATGATGGCCATTGTTCAAAATAGATTTAATTAATTTCTTAATTGTCCGTTCATTATAGTTTGTCGCTTGTTTATTAATTAACAGACAAAAGTGATATTTTCTTACTTTCTTATTTTGATTATATTTTTTCACAAATACAATATATGCAAATTTATGATAATTGAAAACCGTTTTTATGCTTCTGAATATTTAAACTTGAATAGCACAAACAGATTAATTATAATTTAATATGTTATCTGCAATCTTTAAATCTTTAAGACCGTTGCAATGGATAAAGAATTTTGTCCTATTTGCGGCTTTAGTATTTGCAGGAGAAGTATTAAATTTAGATAAAGCTTTGCTGTCCGTAATAGGCTTTATCATATTTTGCCTGCTTTCATCTTCGATATATGTGATAAATGACTTAATTGACAAATCTAAAGATAAATTACATCCGCTAAAAAAAGACCGTCCTATTGCATCAGGTGAAATTTCATCAACCACTGCTTTAACAATCAGTATTTTACTATTAGTTATATCATTGTCTTTATCTTTTTATATTTCTCTCAATTTCTTTATTATCTCATTATCTTTTATAATCTTAAATCTTCTTTATACTTTTATTCTGAAAAATGTAGTAATAATTGATGTTTTGACAATTGCTCTTAGTTTTGTAATCCGTGCCCATGCCGGAGCAGTTATAATTAGTGTTCCAACTTCAAAATGGATGCTGATAAATACATTATTATTAGCCTTGTTTTTAGGTTTTGGTAAAAGACGCCATGAACTAATTTTTTTAAAACATACAGCTTCAGAACATCGTAAAAGTCTTGGAAAATATTCTCCTTATTTGCTTGACCAGCTAATTGGAGTTGTTACCGGAGCGGTCGTTGTTATGTATATGTTATATTCATTCTCACCTGAGGTTTCTCAAAAATTAGGGACTGAAAATTTATTTTTAACAATTCCGTTTGTAATTTATGGCATTTTTAGATATTTGTATTTAATTCACCGTGAAGAAGAAGGTGGTTCACCGAGTAATATTCTAATTAGTGACCGACCTATATTATTAACAGTTTTATTTTGGATATTAACCGTAATAATCACTTTATACCTATTATGAATAAAAAAATACTTTCAATTATTTTACTATTATTATTAGCAACAAGCTGTACCAAAAAATCTCAGAAAGATTTTACCCCCGTGATTCCCACAGTGCAATTTACTGCGGACTTACAATTCCCAGTAAATCTTGAAGAATCTGGGATTAAACAACTTTCTCCTGCTGAAAATATTTTAGCCTCGGATAGTAGCAAACATTTAGGTCAAATTATTTCAAAATACCGCTGGTTCAATTTTGTCGGACTCTCAAAGACAAAATATGAAATCAACTCAATACAAGTTTCTGCCGAAATTTTACAATTTGCATCCGAAAATGACTCTTATGGTTATTTTAGTTCTCTAAGGTCACCGTCGGTTCAGATGAATGAATTAGGCGGAGAGTCATTTACTGTTGGCAATAGCACATATATTTATATCGGAGAGTACACTATTGTACTTTCGGTTGAAGATGAAACAGAAAACAGCTTTGAAACAGTTAATCCGTTAGGAAATGCGATAGTGGAAAAAACAGGATTAAATAAAAAAATCCCGTCTCATTTTCTGATGTTTCCTTACAATTATAAAATTCCTCTAACCACAAAATATTATCCGTACAGTTTTATGAATATTAATGATTTCAATCAAATTTTTACGACTGATTATGTGATAGAATCTGACACTCTGACTTTATTTTATACTATTGATAAAAGTGGTGACAAATATATCAATTTTAAAAAGTATGCCAACCAGACCGGACAGGTAGTATCTAATCCAAATGGGTTCAAATATGAAAATAATTTTTCTTTTGCGTACAAAGATTCAACTCGGGGGATAATTGTTGCCGGATTAATTAACGGACGTTTGGTTGGTGTGATAAACTACCGTCCAAAAAATATGAGTAAATTTGTTCCCGTATGGGTTAACGGATTAAAATAAACTAATCAATTTTAAGTTTAGATTTTCCACGAGCGATAATTTTAAGACCATCGGATGTAAACCTGAACATCACTTATTTCTCTCTGTAAATTATATATATTCTATTTTCTGAAATTAATGAAATAATATTTCCATTAGGATGATAATTGGCAACATTACAATTCGATAAATTTAATATTTCATCAAGAATTATGAATTCATTTAAACTGTAATTAAATATTGATACTCTTTCTAAGATAACTCTATCTTCATCTTCACAAGATTGATTAAACAGAATTTCAGGATAATGAGGGTTAAAAGAAGGACCTGAAAAACTACAACCAATTGTATTTTCAGGAGAAATCCCAGAAAATTTTTCAATATCTATTATCTGATTGTTGTCAAGATTTATTAAATAATGAGATGTAACAATGAAGTTATCGATTTTACTCAAAACAGCAACAGCTCCCTTCCATCCAGGTTTATCTAGTAAAAATAAGGAATCTCCTGTTAAAAAATCAATTTTATATATTTTTTTTGATGCTGTCCACCTTAGTAAACTATTATTTTTGAATTTCAAATCGTCATTCTTTATAAAAAATTTTCTTTGAATATCAGGTGCTTGTGATTTATCTCCTGAAAAA
>JAYEHE010000243.1:0-2849 GCA_034659415.1 Candidatus Zixiibacteriota bacterium
AAATTTTGGAACATTTTCTTGAATTTGACGTTCCGCGTTCTTTAAAAATTTTTTTCCAAGTTCTGTTAATTCAATAGTAACTTCTTCATTGATATTTATTTTCCGTTTCATTTTATCCTTTTTAAAAAGATGCGCGCCTATATATCTATAGGATTGCAAATCGGGGTTCATTTCTTCCCCCCTGAGCTTTTTTTCTGTTATGCGGTTTTGTTCATATTTTAGGTTCATTTTTATTATTACTTCATACCGTAGGGTCTTATGCTAAAACTAATATAGGATACATCAAACCTGATTTTATTGCAGGCTGTTGCGATAGTCAGTTCTGTGGAATTTATTTCTGAAATAGTATGTAAGGAATATGTAAGGGTACTTGTTTTTGTTTTTGTAAAGGCTGAAGTTGCGGATAGAAATGAGGTGATAAGGGTAGGACCGGCAGTTAAACTACCAGTTTTTTTGCTAACACAATATGAGCGATTTGGACTTCTCATAATTCTCCTTTGCACATCCCTGCAAAACGATGATCAGACGATATCATTTGTCTTAGATATCAGCCCAATTTCCTCCTGTGTGTATTGGACCTTACAGTTCTAATATACAACAGATCAACGTTAAGCATAAAAATGCTCTGTTAGTAGGAAATCAACAGACCTTATCAACAATGGTATGTTCAAAACCAATCCTTGATTTCCAGAATAATTAATGTCTAAAAATTCGTGACTTCTTGATCGTCATTATATAAGTAGTTTTATTTACAACTACTTACATTCGTCAAAGATAAATATTTAAGTTAATAATCACAGAAAACGATAGCAAAATTGATGCTACGAAGATTCAAGAGGCAAGTGCAACTTTAGAATCAAAACTATTTAAAGGGCACCTCTAAAAACCAGTTTTTTTGGCACCATTGTTTGACATGAAGGTAATGTGTTTTTTCTAAGAACCACAAATTTTTTCGCAACACTTTATATAAAGCTAGTTGTCAGTGCATTAAGAAGATTCGGTTTTCATAAATGGGCATACCTATCCCATGGCAACAACCAATTTCAATTGAACACAACGACAAATATTGTAGGTTAAGTTCATCATCCCTATTTTCGCTTTTGCTCTTGGGAGCCCTATGGTTCGTACAGTTGAGCTATTCATGCTGTTTTCTACAAAGCCAAATATATGCTCAACCCGAACCCGTGTTCTGGATTTCTCTTTATTATTAGCTTTCTGTTCTTCGGTAAGGGGCTTATTACGATAACCTTTCTCTATTACTTTGTTTATTACCTTCTTTTTCTTGTAGACCTTCTCTTGCTCTTCACCAGTATACGCGCTATCTGCATAAAATGGCTGTCCCTTATCTTTTTCTGTAAGTAGCTCTTCTGTTGTTTGGGAATCGTGAACGGAAGCATTGGTAACTATGTATGTTTCAATTAGTTTTGTTTTTACATCGGCTTTAATATGATTTTTATACCCGAAATAAGTTGTATAGTTTTTCTTTGTCCACCGGGCGTCAATATCTTTTTGACAAAGTTTGTGTGGCTTTTCCTTCCAGTTCTCCGGTGCCTTTCCGGTTTCTTTTATGTGCTTATTTTCTTCACGGGTATTGCGTTGACGTGGTGCTTCTACAAAACTGGCATCAACCATTTTACCTTCGTTAGCAAATACACCTGCTGAATCAAGTGTTTCATTGAATATTGTAAACAAGCCCTCAATTACTTCCTTTTCAATAAGATACTCTCTAAACACCCAAAATGTTTTGCTATCCGGAACCTTGTCGCTCTTCTTTAATCCAAGGAAGCGTTTGAAACTTGCCCTGTCCACTATTTGGTATTCCAATTGATCATCGGAAAGATTGTAAAGGCTTTGGATCAATAGGGCTTTGAACATCATTAGTCTGCAAAAGGGTGGGCGACCACCCCTGGACAAGTCCTTGTCTTCATCTTTATAGGCCTCATTTAAAGATCCTTCAAATATTTTCCA
This sequence comes from Candidatus Zixiibacteriota bacterium, assembly GCA_034659415.1. Taxonomy (GTDB): domain Bacteria; phylum Zixibacteria; class MSB-5A5; order GN15; family FEB-12; genus QNAD01. Next base: position 1,969 of record JAYEHE010000243.1, read on the forward strand.
GTCAATATATTCATTGAGTTTTTGAAGGGGATCACCAAGTTTGGTAAGCTTTTCCATCAAAAAATGATCATCAAAAAGGCCAAGTGGGTTTATGTTTTTCATTATTGCTTATTTTTATACTATAAAACTAAGCAATTAATAGGATTAATATCAATTAACATATTAACATTCAGATGATTGTATCAACAATAGGTTTTTAGAGGTGCCCTAAAGAAATGTTGGCAAGAGGACTCGGGAATATTAGAAGATGGATTGACTTTATTATTCGCTCAAAGCGCAAACTGTCCGGCTTGAAAACCTTTGCCAGAGGAATATTGAGAGATATTGAGGCAGTTGAAAACGGAATTAATATGCCTTGGAGCAATGGAGCCGTAGAAGGCCACGTCAATAGAATCAAGAGTATTAAACGGCAAATGTATGGCAGGGCGAGCTTCGAGTTATTGCGGAAAAAAGTGATACTATCTCAAACCGGATAAAGCTCCCCCAAATTTGACGAAGAACCGGTTAAGTCGGGACTGAGTGTCCGGTTAAAACAGGGCTGGGTGTCCGGAATCGCAGGAATACGCAGTAAAGATTTATATTAAACAATTATATATTTTTGATAGACAATCATTTGTGATAATCAGAGAGTAATGAATAGTCAAATTATTCAAATATCATTTTTCTGGTCTGGCTATTACCGCCTGCGGTTAGAGTATAAAAATATATCCCTGGAGAAAGATCTTGGTTATTTATGGTTGTATTATGTTCACCTGCAGGAATCATTCCTAAATCTCTGGTTAAAACGTCCTTTCCTAAAATATCTATTATGCTAATTTGCACAGAAGCTTCTTTTCCGAGGGTATAACTAATATTTGTCTGGTCTGAAAAAGGATTCGGAT
>JAYEHE010000244.1:0-2846 GCA_034659415.1 Candidatus Zixiibacteriota bacterium
TTTTCATTATGGTAACGGTTAATTCCTTCTGATACAGATTTTAATGCATCAATATCAAGTCCGGAATCAGTTTCATCTAAAAGTGCAACTTTGGGATTTAAGATTGCCATCTGTAGAATTTCAACTCTCTTTTTTTCCCCACCGGAAAAACCATCGTTTAAATAGCGAGTAGCAAAAGAAGGGTCAACTGAAAGAGCAGCCATTTCCGCTTTCAAGAGTTTTCTGAAATCAGACATATCAGCATCTTTGCCTCGATGTGATTGCAGAGCAGTTCTTAGAAAATTGGCAACACTGACGCCGGGGATGGCAAGAGGATACTGAAAAGCTAAAAACAGACCGGCACGCGAGCGTTCATCTGACTCCATGTCCAGTATTGATTCACCATTTATATATGCTTCACCGCTGGTGATTTTATAAGCGGGATGTCCCATAAGAGCATTAGAGAGTGAGGATTTTCCTGAGCCGTTAGGTCCCATAATAGCATGGGTCTCACCCGGATACATCGTGAGTGAAATTCCTTTGACAATTTCTTTCTCTTCGATAGATACATGAATATCTTTAAATTCAAAAATTGGTTTTTTATCTGGCATAACTAATCCTTTTTGACTTTTCCTTTTTGGCTATTAGATTTATCATGAGTAAATTCAGAGCCATTTTCTTTAAAACTATTATTAAGATCAATAAATTCCTTGAATGATTTTTTATCATCTACATCTATATAAACATTGGATTTATTTTTTTTAACTTTTTCCAAAATACTGCCATTTAAAATATCATCTAATGATGTTTCATGTAGATACTCTCCAATGTAACCGGCTAAACCGCTGAAAACATACATAACGGAACATTTTTCAAGATGAATGCATGTTTCCAATTTGCCGGAAAATTTACTACAATGCATCGGTTCAATTAAAGGTCCGCCTAATGCAGTGATTATTTCCAATAAATTTATAGATTTTGGAGAGCGAGAAATACAAAATCCACCTTTGCGACCTCTGACAGCTTTGACAAGTTGTGCTTTTCTCAAAATTGAAAGAAGTTTAGAGGTGTAGGGGATTGATAGCCCTTCTTTTTCGGCTATTTCTGGTATGGAAAGCTGTTTTTCCAAACCTTCATTAGCAAGAGCTAACAGACAACGTAAACCATATTTTTCTATTGCAGTAATTCTCATTTTTTAGTCTTCCAATTTCAAATTCGACGTATATTACTAAATCCATACTAATTTGTAAAGATTTATTTTTAAAACGGCAAAAAATAATTTTTGTTCCATTATTTTGAAAAAATATCCTCAAGTATCTTACGGTTTAGCTTGTTATTAGAGTCAGAGAGAGGATTTATTTGATATTTTGAGATCAATGTGCCACCAATTTGAGTTCTGTAATAGTTATTTTGAATCTAACCCTTGAATTATTACTTAAATTGTATTTATTCATTCCATGAATTTAGCTTCAGCGTATCTTATAATTCCTGTTTTGTTTTGGGGAATTTCTTATATAGCAATTAAAGTTGTTTTAACCGAACTTGATCCGGTAGAAATGGTCTCAGCAAGGTTTATGCTTGCCACTCCTGTTTTGTTTATCATAATAAAATTAAAGAGGCTCAATCTCTGGCCGGTTGCGATGAAGGGTAAATTGTTTTTTGCTTCAATTGTAGTTTTTTTACATTTTTGGGTGATGGCTACTGGGATGCAGGAAACATCGGCTTCCAACACAGCATGGATACAAACGACAGCTCCAATTTTTATTGCTATTTTAGGTTGGGCATATTTGAAAGAGAAATTTACAGTTCCCCAATGGATTGGACTTCTTATTGCCTGCTCAGGAGTTTTTGGTCTTATTTATAATGGCGATGCCTCTAATTTGGCTTGGATAAACTCAAGAGGGGATTTTATTGTTTTAGGTTCTTGTGTTACCTGGGCATTTTATACTATTGGTACCAGAGAATTAACATCCAAAATTCATCCACTGGTGGTAACATTTTATCTGGCTGGGATTGCCGGTTTGATTTTTATCCCATATACATTATTCACAACCGGTTATGAAAAATTTCTTCATCTTTCATTTAATGTTTCAATCTCTTTGATTTTCTTAGGCATCTTTTCTCTTGCGATTGCTTTTTGGCTATGGTCAGAAGGTCTCAAGCGTCAAACAGCGGCTGAAGTAGGGATTTATTTGTATATTGAACCATTGTTTACTATGATTTTTGCATGGATTCTGATTGATGAATCATTAACAGTTTGGCTGATTTTGGGAGCGATATTAATCAGTATTGGTGTTTATGTTTCTGAGAAATTCGGTAAACTAAAAATAACAGAGCATGATGTTTGATGTCTGGCTGGTGCATATCTTGCCGAAAAAACAATCACAAAAAAGTTAATGAATTTTTAGTAATTAATAAAACACACTATGTGTGTGTGGAAAAAATATTATACTCGCAAAAGATTTATTCAGACAGCATGTTCATATTTAGGGACACCATATATCTGGGGCGGGGATGATCCGTCCGGTTTTGACTGTAGCGGGTTGGTTGTAGAATCATTAAAATCGGTTGGATTGTTAAAGGAATACGAAGACTTTACCGCTGATGGTTTGTATCGGAAGTATAAATCTTTTGAAATTAAAAAACCTAAAAAAGGTGCGTTAGTTTTTTATTTTAAAAATGATTATGCTTTTCATGTAGGCATTTGCCTTGATAAATACTTTTATATATCTGCTATCGGTGGGAATAGTAAGACAGTTACAGAAAAAGATTCTTATAAACAAAACGGATTTGTAAAAATCCGCCCGATTGATAATTACAAATCTAAAATTATATCTATTGACCCATTTTTGAATCTATAAATATTA
>JAYEHE010000245.1:0-12018 GCA_034659415.1 Candidatus Zixiibacteriota bacterium
AATCAACAAAACCGCATCAGCATTTCTGTAACGGGCATAATACAACTGGTAAGGATCAATTATAAAATCTTTACATAAAATTGGCAGTCCGGTTTCTTTTTTAGCCACATCTAAATAACCATGATGGCCAAAAAAGAAGTGTGACTCTGTTAATATCGAAAGAGCCGCCGCTCCTCCATCTTTATACTGCATGGAAATTGTTATCGGGTTGAAATCTTCTTTTATTATTCCCCTTGAAGGAGAACCTTTTTTAATCTCGGCTATAATATTAATTTTCGATTTGTTGCTTATCTTATTTTTAAAAAAATTTAGTTCTTTATCTGGAAAATTCTCAAGTAGTTTATCAATTGGCTCAGCCAGTTTTAAATCTTCAACTTCAACTCGTTTCCGAGTAACAATTTCATCTAAAATATTCATCAGGTAATATTCTCCCGATTTATAACCCATTTTGGACTGCCGGTAGTTTTGTCTTCCACTTTACGGAAAAACAGGTAAAAAGTAATCGAAGATAATACATATAAAAAGACAGTTATATTCATTGTAAATGTATATCCATATTTTTCAATCAGCTCTCCTCCGATTACTGCTGAAACCATCCAGGCAGATGTCCACGAAATCATCAAAAGAGCATTTACCAGTCCCTGTTCTTTCTTATCGGACAATTCCATGCCTAAATTAGTTACAATCGGCGCTCCCAAATTCATAAGTCCGCCCCGAATTACAAAAGCGGCAAAAGCCAATGGTAAAAAATAAGTGTAAGACAACATTAGCATAAAAGGTATCGATGCAAACTGGGTGATGACAACTGTTCTTACCAGACCAAATTTCTTTGCTAATACCGGTCCCGATAGAGAACCGATTAACATCGAAAACTGGACAATAAAATAATAAAAACCTATCAAATCAGGCGATAAATTAAATCTGTCTCTAAAATAAAGATTAAGAAAAGGGATAATCAATCCCGCCCCGGCTCCAACCATAAAATTACTAATTGTTACTTTAAAGTAAAAAGTTCCTCTTTTTTTGAATTGCTTTCTTGAAAATATGATTTTGTTTTCTTCGGTAGATGGTTTCGATGCTTTAATCATCATAAACGGAATCAAAGACAGAAGTCCAATAAAGATTCCCAAATACATCGTATATTGATAGCCTAAAATTATATCCCCGGTCAGTTCACCTAAATAAGTTACCAGTTTGCCCGACCCAAGAGAACCAGCCATACCGGATAAAAGCATCATTCCAAAACTTACCGAAAACAGATGGGTTCTCTCAGTCTGAGTTGAATTACGCATATAAAACGGGGCGGCGGCAACTCTGTAAAATGAGAATGACATTCCCGCTAATAACGAAGCACCAATCAAAAATATCAGCTGTTGAGAATTGGTAATAAAAAAACTGAATATGGCAAATAAAATCGATGATCCAATCAGAATAAGTTTTAAGCGAATTCGGCTCAAAAGAATAGCCGCCGGCAGAGCAATCATTGTCATCCCAACCGCTCTGGCGGAAATAACCATCCCGATATCCCCCTCAACATAACCGTATTCTTTTAAGTATAAATTCAAAAGCAAATTAAATACGTGAAAATTTACTCCGATTAGAAATGACCCCAAAAGATACAAACGTGCATTTCTTGAAAACAGTTTTATATGTTCCAGATAATCGGTAAATAGATTTTGAATGGAACTAAATTTTGATTTTGATTTAGACGTCTCGGTAGTTAATTTCATCTACTCAATATTTGATACTTTCACCCATTGGTCAAGTTTATCTTTGGATTTTCCCGAATCAAGGGCTTTTTTTGCCAGCTCAACTCCATCTTTAATTGTCTCAACCTTACCTGACACATAAATCAAAGCACCTGCGTTAAACAGAACGGCATCACGATAAGCAGATTTTTGACCTGATAAAACTTCAGAAAATATTTTCATATTTACATAAGCATCGCCGCCAGCTAAATCTGACAACTGATATTTACCCAATCCAACTTCATCAGATGAAATAGTTTTTGAGTTTATTGTGTTGTTTTCAAGCTCTATATATTCAGTCGGAGCAGAAACTGAAAATTCATCTAACCCATCTTTAGAATGCACTATCAAAACATGGTTCGAATTTAATTTCATTAGCACTTCAGCCATTAAAGGCATAAGTGATTTATCATAGACGCCTATCACCTGTCTTGTTACTGAAGCTGGATTAGTCATCGGTCCTAAAATATTAAATACTGTTCGCACTCCTAATTCTTTTCTAACTGGTCCGGCATATTTCATGGCTGGGTGAAACCTGGGGGCAAACATAAAACAGAAACCAACATCATTCAAATTCTTCTCAGTTATTTCAATACCTGGGTCAATGTTCCCACCAATAACCTCCAAAATATCAGCCGAACCGCATTTGGAGCTAACCGAACGGTTGCCATGCTTAGCAACTGTTACTCCTACTGAAGATGCCACAAAAGCCGCCGCTGTTGAAATATTAAAAGTATGAGCACCATCGCCGCCGGTTCCACACCCATCGACTGCATTATTATCTTTAGATTTTATTTTAATTGAATGTTTTCGCATGCTTGAGACAAAACCAGTCACTTCATTAACAGACTCCCCTTTTTGTTTTAAAGCAATTAGAAAGGCTGAGATTTGCACCGGTGAGGCATTACCAGCCATAATTTCATCCATAGCAATCTGTGCTTCGTCAATTGATAACGATTCTTTTTTCAAAATCTTTTTTATGCACTCAGTTAACATCATAACAGATTCAAATAGTTTTTTAATATTTTTTTTCCAGCTACTGTTAAAATTGATTCTGGATGAAATTGAACACCATACAACGGCAATGTTTTATGTTCAATGCCCATGATCACTTTATCTTTAGTCTGAGCGGTTATTTTGAAATCTTTGGAAAGAGTTTGTTTTTCTACTACTAAAGAATGATAACGGGTAGCTGTAAACGGATTGTTTATATCTTTAAATAGCGAAGAATTATCATGAATAATTTCCGAGGTTTTCCCGTGCATTAATTTAGGTGCATAACCTATTTTTGCTCCATGCACCTGAGCTATCGCCTGATGTCCAAGACATACACCTAAAATAGGGATGTTGCCTTGTGCAGTTTCAATAAGTTTATTCATAATGCCTGCTTTTTCAGGCCGCCCTGGTCCGGGTGAAAGTACAATACCTTGTGGTTTTTTATCAATTATTTCTTCAACAGTTATCATATCATTGCGATATATTTCAAGAGCAGCTCCTAACTCACCAAAATACTGCACAAGGTTGTATGTAAATGAATCGTAATTATCCAGAACTAAAAGCATCAATCTTCCCCTACAATAGATTCAATCAAGGCATTTGCTTTTGATTCGGTTTCTTTAAATTCTTTTGTCGGTTTAGAGTCAGCTACTATTCCCGCTCCTGCCTGAACAAAATATTTATTCTTTCTTTTAATAATAGTTCTTATTGCTATACATGAATCAAGATTCCCCCAAAAATCCAAATAAGCAATAGTCCCTGCATACACCCCTCTTCGTTCTTTTTCAAGTTCATCAATAATTTCCATCGCTCTAATTTTAGGAGCTCCGGTTACAGTTCCAGCAGGAAAACAAGCAAAATGACCATCGATTGGAGAAATTTTCTTTTTCAATTTTCCAACAACTGAACTGACAATATGAATAACATGGGAATACTTTTCGATAACCATATTGTCTTTTAATACAACTGTCCCCGATTCACTAACCCTACCAAGATCATTCCTGCCCAAATCAACCAGCATAGTATGTTCCGCAAGTTCTTTTTCATCAGACAATAAATCTTTTATCCGAACATTGTCTTCCTGTTCATTTTCCCCTCTGGGACGGGTACCTGCAATCGGCCTGGTTTCAATGATATTATTTTCCACCCTGACCAGCATTTCAGGCGAAGCTCCAACAATAGCATCATCGCCATAATTTAAAAGATACATATAAGGAGAAGGATTAATTCTTCGCAAACGCCTATAAACAGAAAGGCTGTCTTTTGATGAATTTAGTTGCCATCTCTGTGATAAAACCACCTGAAAAATATCACCTTCTTTGATATATTTTTTGGCTTTTTTAACTAAAGAACAAAATTCTTCTTTGGTATAACTCGGTTTAATTATTGTTTTTGATTTTCTGATTTTACGCTTATTGGAGACATGAGAATTTAATTTTTCAACAATGCCATCAATATCGGCTATCGCTTGTTTATATTTTTCTTTTAAACCGGAATCTTCTTTATCATGAAGAATATTGGCAATAATAATAATCTCCTGTTTAAGGTGGTCGAAAACAACAATGTTCTTAAACAAACCAAAACGAATCTCAGGGAATTGAATTTGATCAGGGTTATTGTCCGGTATTTTTTCCATCCAGCGAATAGTATCATAAGCAAAAAAACCTACTCCACCTCCTGTAAAGCGAGGTAAAGATTCAATTTTTACTGGTTTATAAAATTTGAAAAGCTCTTCTATGAATTGGTCTGGCCTGCCATCCAGCTCTCTGGATTGTTTTCCGTTTTTTAAAATTACAGTTTCCTGATTTCCTTCAATTATTAAAAAAGGATCAAATCCTAAAAAAGAATAACGAGCCAGCTTCTCGCCACCTTCGACAGATTCTAAAAGAAAAGAATCTTTCTTGCCTTTGGTAAGTTTCATATAAGCCGAGACAGGTGTATCCAAATCAGCAGGAATTTTCTTAAATAAAGGAAGGACATTTCCTTTTAGATTCAGTTTTTTTATGTCGCTATAGGAGAGCATCAGATATTATAAGTTCCTTTACAAATAAATTCAACCGGACCGGATAACTCTACAATATCATTATCGGAGTGCCAGTTAATATATAAAGAACCTTTTTCAAAATCGACCTGACATTCTCTATCTAACTGTCCATTCATAACTCCCGCAACAACAGAAGCCGCGGCTCCGGTTCCCGATGAGCCAGTTGGACCCGCTCCCCGCTCCCAATCTTTGACTTTTATTTTCTTTTTAGTAACAATCTTAACAAATTCCACATTAGTTCGGTTTGGAAACTGGGAGAGGTTTTCAATCTCCTCACCAAGAACCTGCCAGTCAAAATCAAATTTATTCACAAAAAGAACCGCATGAGGATTGCCGACAGATAAACACGTCATGGGAAAATTATAACCGCTGACTTTTATCGGAGAATTTATTAAATATTTTTGCTTTGTTTTAACTGGAATTAATCCAGTATCAAATTCAGGAGTTCCTAAGGTTGTCTTAAAAAAATATTTTGGCTTAATTTGATTGTCAAATATTACCTCGTCAATAGAATTGGTTGTTTCTATTGTGCATTTTTTTCGTTTTCTATTCAAATATAAATGCAACCCCACACAACGCAAACCATTTCCGGATTTTTCCGCCCAGCTTCCATCAGCATTATAAATATCAAATTTATAATCTGCTTTTTTGGAATCCGATAATATTATAATTCCATCAGCTCCAACGCCAAAAGAGCTATCACAAAGTTCGACAGCTAATTTTTCTAAATTTATCTTTGGCTTTTGGGACGGTAACTCATCAAGGACAATAAAGCTATTACCTAATGCGTGATATTTAACAAATTTTAACATGCTTAATTATATCAATCTAATTTTTGCAATCAATAAAAAAAACCTGCTTAAATAAGCAGGTTTTTAAAATATTATTTTTTCAAGCTTTACATGTTTTCTTTAAAGAGTTTCGCTAAACGCTTTACTCCTTCAACAATATTCTCTTTAGAAGCAGTTGAAAAATTCATCCTCAGCGTATTTTCGCCTTTGCCATTCGGGAAAAATGGAGAACCATAAACATAGGCTACTTTCATTTCCACTGCTTTCTGAAGAAGATCTTTCGCAGACATATGTTCCGGAAGCTCAACCCAAAGGAACAAACCACCATCAGGTTCAGTCCATTTTACACCTTCCGGAAAATACTCTTTAAGGGCATCAATCATTGTATTTCGCTTTGCAAGATAATCTTTTTTAATAATCTCAATATGCGGTTCAAGCATTCCCTGTGAAAGAAATTCAGAAACCATATATTGTCCAAAAGTGCTAGTATGAAGGTCAGTGCACTGCTTAACTTTTTCAAAAACATTGATCATATCAGCCGGACCATTAATCCATCCAATTCTAAATCCTGGTGCTAATGTTTTTGAAAATGTTCTTAAATCAATAACTGAATCACCGCCAATAGATTTTAAAGATGGCAATGCTTCACCGGAGAAACGAATGTCGCCATAAGGATTATCATCTATAATCGGAAGATTATATTTAGCCGCAATTTCAACTAATTTATTTCTTCGTGACAATGACATAGTAATTCCGGTCGGATTTTGGAAATTGGAAATAGTATAAATGAATTTTGGATGATATTCATTTATTTTCTTTTCCACATCTTCAATAATCATACCATCGTTATCCATCTTAATCGCCGCATATTTTGTTTGATAATAATTAAATGCCTGAAGTGCTCCCACATAAGTAGGATCTTCAGTTAAGATATAATCATTCGGTTCAATAAACGCCCTTGCGACTAATTCAATCCCCTGTTGAGAACCGGAAGTTATCAAGATATTATCTTGAGTAGAAGTAATTCCCTGGCTCGTAGCTCTTTTGGCAAGTAATTCTCTTAAAGGAATTATTCCTTTGGTAATTGTATATTGCAACGCTTCTTTACCATATTTGGTCAAGACATCGTCTGCAATTTTTTTCATGGTTTCAATTGGGAATAATTCTGCCGCAGGTAATCCGCCTGCAAAAGAGATGACTCCCGGTTGCGAAGAGAATTTCAAAATCTCTCTGATAATTGATGATTTCAGACCTAATACATGGTCAGTTATTTCCCATTTTGTCATGTCATTTTTTATATCTTTATCAACTAACATACTTTAACCTTTCAATATTTATAGAAAAGCACTTACCTATTAACAACAGCATGATATAAGTTAAGATAAGAATAATCAACTGAATTCGATTATTCTTTTTAGATATTCAGAATGTGATTGTTATCTGTTTTTATAACAACAACTTATTTGCTTATTAAAATTCAACTTTTTTAAACCAATTGAAACCGAGTTGCTCAATTGCTTTTATAAATTGTTCGTTATTTTCAGGTAGTTCATCGGCACGATAGTGCAGTCCAAAATATCTCTGAACCGGACTGATATAACCATTCTCCAATATTTTATTTTTACATTTTTCCGCAAACTCTCTATCATGAACTTTATTACAGACAATTTTCATCTGCGTCATTCTTTCATCGTTTATATCGACTTTCATCTGTTGATATTTTTTATTATACGCATCTTTTATAATTTCATCTGACTGAATATTATATTTTTCATTATGTACAACTGTTTCAATGCCAAGTTTTCTTTTTACCGGCGGACGATGTTTCGGGTATCCCAAACATAATAGCACTACCGGTATCACTCCCTCGGGGAGTTCAAACATTTTAGATAATTCTTCAAAATATTCCGCAACAGTACCAATATAAACAGACCCCAATTCCATCGCATCGGCAGCAGTGCAAATGTTTTGTGCCGTTATAATTACATCTTGAAATGAAATCCAAAAATGCCGAAACGATTGATTGGCGGAAAAAGGAGCAATCTCTATTTCTGCCCATCGTTTAAGGCGATGCCAATCGATACAGAATAATAAATTAACAGGCGCTTGACCGATAAAATCTTGAAAACACATTTCTGCCAATTTAGTATTTACTTTATTATCTTTAATTTTAATTATCGAATATGGTTGTAAATTTCCACCCGTAGGTGCATGAACCCCTGCATCTAATACATATTCTAAAACATCATCTGGAATTGGTTTATCTTCAAAACTACGGCAACTGGACCGAGTTAAAAGCAACTCAATTGTTTTATTGGGAAATTTCTTTTCAGATTCACCATTGATACCATGATGAGAGTGCATTTCATTGCTCATAGAATCTCCTTTGAAATATTCAAAATATTTTTATATTGCTTAACTTAAAAATATATGGATAAACAAACAATGATAATTTCAAAAGATTTTAAAATTTGCACAGCGTCTGAAAATGAATTGATAATTAAAGAAGAAATGGCGCTTGCAAGAAAAGTATGGCCGGAATTTATGCTTCATGATCCAATTGCCGGCAAATATTTTGGAAAACTGTATTCAGAACTAACTGACTTCCAATTTGGAATTATCAATACAGATTGTGATAAATTAATTGCTGTAGGAAACTGTATTCCATTTCACTGGGACAAACCTCTCAAAGACCTTCCTGATAAAGGCTGGGATTGGGTGTTGGAAAAAGGGTTTCGGGATATTGAAAATGAGCTAACACCTAATTTCTGCTCTGCTTTGCAAATCATGATTGATCCTGAATATTTGGGACAGGGTTTAAGCTCAAAGATTGTTGAATATATGATAAGTATTACTAAAAAAAACAAACTGCATTATCTGGTAGCTCCGGTTCGACCAAATTTCAAGCCAAAATATCCGTTAATTTCTATTGATAATTATATAAAATGGGAAAACAACCAAGGTCTCCCCTTTGATCCATGGCTACGAGTACACACTAAACTGGGCGGAGAAATTATTAAACCATGCCATAAGGCAATGACTATATCCGGCACGGTGAAAGAATGGGAAGAATGGACAAAACTAAAATTTTATGAGTCAGGCAAGTATGTTATTCCAGGTGCTTTAGAACTGATTGAAATAGACTTATCTAACAACACCGGTAAATATATCGAGCCTAATGTATGGGTGGCTCACAAAATTTTATAATCTTAACTTGATACTTAAATATAAATATTTATATTTGACGCTCTAAGCCACCGTAGCTCAGTTGGTAGAGCAACTGATTCGTAATCAGTAGGTCAGCGGTTCGACTCCGCTCGGTGGCTTTTGATTTGTCTATCTTCATTAATTTCTATCAAGGACAATCAGCCACACATTCCGGAGCACCACCAAACATATAATCGATCAAACAGGTCAAATCACTTATACCAATTTCCCCGTTACCATCAACATCAGCTTCTTCCTCACAAGGTGCCATATATCCATCATTAAATAAATAATCAACAAAAGCAGTAACATCAGAAATATTAATGGCATTATCAACATCATTGAAATCACCTCGTTGCTGGCAACAACCGCAGGCATTACCGATACCATCACCGTTGCTATCTTCCTGCCCCGGGTTGGGAACATCAACACAGTTATCACATACATCGCCTACGCCGTCAGAATCAGTGTCTAATTGGTCAGCATTGGCATCATCAAGGCAATTATCGCTCAAGTCACAAATTCCATCAGCATCTGTATCAGTCCCATCATTATTGATATCATAATCAGGAAGTGGACCAAAACCATCAACCCCAATAGCACAATCATCACAACCGTCACCATCTAAGTCTTGGCAAATATTTGGATTCAAAGGTTCTGTATCTAATCCATCTTCTATACCATCGTTATCATCATCACTATCGGTAGTATTACAAATACCATCAGAATCCGTGTCAACACCATCATTATTGGTATCATAATCAGGAAGTGGACCAAAACCATCAACCCCAATAGCACAATCATCGCACCCGTCACCATCTAAGTCCTGGCAAATATTTGGATTCAAAGGTTCTGTATCTAATCCATCTTCTATACCATCGTTATCATCATCAGAATCACACACATCCCCCACGCCATCACTATCTGTATCAGTTTGTTCAGGGTTATACACTGCAGGACAATTATCATCAGGACAAGTATTAGTCGGATTTCCCGGGTCACCATAACCGTCATTATCAGTATCAACACAAACATATGTTGAGGTAACTTCAGTTTCAGCTAAAGGAGAAAAAGCAGACCACTGGTTTTCATCGTCCTGTGCTCTAACTTTGTAAAAATAAGTTCCTACCGGTTTTTCTGTAAAATTATAAGTTGTATCAACAATTGTTGATGAAATAATGGTTTCAGAAGTAAATTCTAACACCGGATAAATATCATCGATATAAAAACCTATATTAACAACATATGCATCGGTATTATAATTAAAACGGAAATATAGTTCCTGCCCCTCATAAACACTTAAATCAAAAGTAGCAGCTGTCCAAATAGCAGAATTTCCGGTGATGCCGTTGCCCTGATTGATTCCATACGGATTAGAATTTGTTGTTATATTTCCAGGGATACTTGTCCAGTCACTGCCATTAGTTGAGACTAAAACATAAGCATAATCATAACCATACTCAATATAATAAGAGGCTCTAAATGTAAGGTCCATTCCTGGTGTTATTAATACCGGATAAACAGAGGTTAAGATGTTGTTTAGACCATTACCTGAATCAGAATGAAAACTGGTTGAAGCTGAATATGAATATGTTGAGAGGTCAAATCCTTTTGAGTCAAAATTATCAAAATCATCAGCATTATCCGTTCCAACAGTTAGACCCTGTATCTCCACTAGTTCATAATAGACTGCCGGATTTTCCGGCTCATTACTTGCGCTCCAATTAACATTGTAACTTACAGAATCAACCGAAGATGGCAAATATATTGCAGGCACATCAGGATTACGCAAACTATAAATATCACCGGCTATTCTTGTAAAAAACAGATTTGGCTCTAAATTCTCAGAAACTAAATCTGTTTTACGTGATAGAGGGGGCCAAAAACCATCACTGCCACCACCAACTTCCATAGTCATAGAAAATACTTTATTTTTTGTCGTTTGTTCCCCATAACCCCAATCATCTGCGTCACCATTTACAACATATAAAATCCAACTTGGACCGGGAGCATACCCATTCATATTACTAACAGTATCACCCATCTCATAAAAGATATCTTCATCCGGAGTATAAGCTTGGGTGTATCCCCATGACCAGAGTAATAAATTTGAATAAGAATGATAATTCAACGTAATTACAAATTCATGAGCTTCGATAAAATCTCTAATTGCTTGAGTTTCCGGCTCGGAAAAAGGTCCCGTTCCCCGATAGGTTTCATCACTGGTAACAGGTGAAGACCCTAAATCATCATACCCCCAATTATATCCATAATTTCTATTTAAGTCCACACCATAAGTACCATCACCGTTATCACGACGATTTTTCCTCCACATTCCACCACCATTCGGTTCAATAACTTCATTATAATAATAACCATCAGGGTTAAGACAGAGTACAAACCAGATTTCCCTTTCATCAACCAATTCGGTAATATTGGGCCAGATGCCATAATTTGCCACTAAATGATCAATGAAATAAATTAATACTTCAGGAGTTATAACTTCACGGACATGATGCAATGAATTAAAAAATACTTCCGGTTCATCTTCATCAATATTAGGATTATCAGAAATTTTAAAAGCCCAAATATCTCGTCCCTCAATAGATTGACCAATACTGATTTTCGAAGAAACTATATTAGGATAACTTGCAATCAAATTATCAATATATGTATTAATTTCATCAAGAGTTTTCCAACCCCCCATATCTTTGGCTGCCATTCTTGATTGATAAAAAGAGACTATATCCTCTTGAATAATTTCAGTTTGATAGCCCTCGGATTGAATAATATTCAATTCCTGTTGGGTTATAAATACTTCAATATAATCCTGTCCCTCAGAAATTTTATCAAGATGCATACTCAGAAGATTTATAATTTGCTCTTTGTTTTCATAGTATATCTTCGCCTGTTTTAAAATCTCAGATGAAAATATTTGAGAAGTTAAAAGAAAAAGAACTAACAACAATCCAATTGCTACTTTATTAAGCACGATTACCTCCAAATAAGAAATGTAAAAAAATGCAGTATTGCATTTAATATAATAAATTATCTCATTTTTGCAAATAGAATCACAATATTATTGTATCGACCGAATATTTGAACTGCTCTACTATACCAATATCAAATAACAGTCAATTTCAGGCTAATATTCAACATATTTATACTATTTCATAAACGTATAAACTGCGTTTTATTATATTTTTTTATGGCATCTACAAACTTGAAAAAA
>JAYEHE010000246.1:0-2838 GCA_034659415.1 Candidatus Zixiibacteriota bacterium
CGAAATTGAATATTTTTCTAATAACTTTGTCAAAACCTCTGAGCCATTCATTTCTGAAATAAAACGAAATAACTTAAAAATTGGATATATTAAAGTCTATAATAATCAATTAAACGATTCGTTGTCAGATGATGAAATAAAAATCATCAATCTTACTTCAAATATAATTTCAAATCCCCCAAGTATTAAGAATGATAAATTCCAAGATAATACAAAGTTGAAATCTTTAAATACATTAGCCAGCGGGTTAGCACACAATTTTAATAATCTTCTAACCGGCATATTGGGAAATATCACTTTTGCCAAAATGAATATTGATGAAAATACTGAACTTTTTAATGTTTTATCTGAGGCGGAACAAGCCGGATGGATGGCAAGAAACCTTACTCATCAGCTTTTGGTTTTTTCCGAAGGCAGTTTTGTAAATAAGCAAAAGTCAGATATAAAACAAATTATATTTGAAATAGTCAAAACGGTTAAAGAGAATTATGAAAATGGCATAAAAATCAATTTGCATGAACCTCTTGAGTTTATTGAATTAGATAAAGAGCAAATCAAAAACAGTTTCACAAATATATTGTTGTTAGCATTAAAATCTCAAAATGAAAATAATCAAACAGATATAAATATTGAAGTTATCACAATCGAGGATAGTGTAAACAATACTTTTAGTTGCGGAAAATTTGTCAAAATTTCAATAACAGATAACAGCCAGGGTATCACTGAAGATGAACTGGAAAATATGCTGGATCCATTTTATAAATCTGATAAATATGGTTCAGGACTGACAATTGCATCAGCTTTTAATGTTATCTTAAAACACAAAGGTTTTCTAACTCTTAACTCTGTTATTGGGACAGGAAATAGTTTTGAAATATTGTTACCGATTGGTGAAGAAAAAGAGATTGATCAAACTGGTTCTTTGAAAATATTGATTATGGACGATGAAGAGCTTCTGCGAACAGTTGCCGCACGGGCTTGTAAAAGTTTTGGATATAAGGTTGATGTTGCCAGTGATGGCGAGGAAGCTATCAGGCTTTATCAAAACTCTTTTAATGACAAGCATCCTTATGACGCAGTTATATTAGATATCATTGTTCCAAATGGTTTGGGAGGACAGGAAACTATAAAAAAATTATTAGATTTTGATCCCAATATAAAAGCACTTGCTTGTAGTGGTTATCTTAATGATCCAATCATGGGTGATCCGGGAAAATTTGGATTCAAAGGTGTAATTGGAAAGCCTTTTAAATTTAATGATTTGAATGATGCCATAAAAAAAATCCTCAATCAATGATTATTTGTCATTCTGAGCGAAGTCGAAATATGTTCATATATAGGTTTTTTTGTAAATCCAATTCATAGTCTGCGAAGCACCTATAATATAATATTTTAATTCAAAACTTTAATTGTTCACCATCGGATAGAATTTTAATATTTTCACCGAAAGTTGTAAATTTCTCCGGAGAATTTGTGTGAATAGGAACAATAATTCTTGGTTGAATTTTATTTATAAATATTTTCAATGATTCTATATCTGCATGACCGCTTGTATGTATTTTAGAGAAATTCATTTTTTTGTTATCTGCAAATTCTCTAAGTTTTTGCATACTGGGAGTGTTTAAATAACCTTCCCACATAGAATAGATTAAAGAGGCTCTGTCAAGATTATCAATTTTTTTGAGATCAAAAAGAACCGAAGGTCGAATTACCATGATAATGTTTCTATGATTGTTTGCAATTTCTTCTTTGGTTATTTTATAGTGACTAAATTTATATAGAAGCTTTTGATTCCCTTGTTCTGATATTCTTTTTGCAAGATAGAATGGATAATAAACTCTGATGTTTTTATAACTTTTGGATGGATAGGGAATTTTTGAATATTCTTTAGCTATATTAAGAACATGAGCTGTATAAAAATCAATAACAAACAGTTTGTTAGTTCTTATTGATGCCTTGTAAAAAGAAACTATTCTGTCTATGTTCTGAGATGCAAAATTAACCAGTGTAATAGTATTATTTTTTTGAATAGTTTGCACAATTTCTTGTTCAATATCTGTTTCTGTTTTTAGTTTTTTTGAAGGGCGGTCAACTGTAGTACCCTCCAAAAGAAGCAGGTCTATTTGATTGCCAATCTTTTTGAAATGCTTATTTAGAATTTTTGATTTTCTTCCATGTGTTCTAAAATCACCGGAATAAAGAATTCTCTTTTTGCCAACCTCTATTAAAAACATATATGAATCAAAGGCGGAATGATCAACAAGGTAAGGAGTTATTGTAAAATCACCGACACAAAATGTTTTACCGCTCTCGAAATTTGTGCATGAATCAATCTTGACTCCACTGGGAGTAAACAGATAAGATAGATTTATAAATTCCTGAGATGCTTTGGAAATAAATATTGGAATATCATTATGTAAATTATTTAATAAACCAAAATGGTCCATGTGCGAATGAGAAATCAGAACACCTTTTACTTTTTGGTCTAAATTATCATTTTTATAGACACCCCTGATTTTTGGTAATGTACCCAATTTTTTTTTGGTTTTGTTATCAATTGAAGGTAACTGTTCTCCAGCATCAATTATAATTCTACTATTATCAGTGGATATTTCAATACAAGAACCACCAATCTCATGAGTCCCGCGATGAACTATGAGTGTTAATTCTTTGTTATTTGTTTCCATTTTTTTAAATCGTACAGTTCCTCAGAAATATTTTCAGTTTCAAAAAGACATAGATTGATATTTAATTTTTTATTAAGATGTTGAACAAGATTTAATATTGAATCTCTTGTATCGTGAGGTCGGTATGTTTTTTTATTAAACCAGTAAGACC
>JAYEHE010000247.1:0-2833 GCA_034659415.1 Candidatus Zixiibacteriota bacterium
TAAGTATTGATACATTTTTTAAAGAAATAATGGTGTCTTTCAAATGACAAATTATGATGATAAGCCTTCTGTCCTCGTTGTTGATGATGATGAAACTATCAGGGAAATGATATCTAAAATTCTTTCTCTGAACGGTTTTCAGGTTGTTCTTGCTTCAGATGGATTTGAAGCTTTGAATCTTTTAGAACAGAATCGAATACAAATTGTTATTACCGACATGAAAATGCCGGAAATGGATGGAATGGAATTGATAGGATTAATTAAAAAAAGTTACCCTGATATTAAAAATATTGTTATGACAGCCTTTGGCGATATTTATACGATTAAAGATGCAATGATGAAGGGTGCTGATGACTATATTACAAAGCCATTTAACAGTCATGAAATAAATATTATTGTTGAAAGAGCTTATTGGAATATAACACCTCAAAAAATAAAGATTTAAATTTCTTTTAGGATTTAAGATGGCAATTCAGGATATTCAAAATAAATCTTCACAATCTACTTCAAGTATTAAAGTAACAATTGCAAAAGATAATATGTCTGCAACGGTTCTAATTAAGCCGAGTGCCGCAGAAGATTTTATGCCATCGGTAGATGAAATTATTAAGCAATTAACAGAAGCAAAAGTTGTTTTTGGTATTGATAAGAAGTCAATAGAAAAAATAGTTGGTGAAAAAATTTGTAATCAACCAGCTAAGGTAGCTTCAGGGAAAAAGCCGACAAGAGGTAGTTCTGCCAAATTTCAGTATAATTTTGATACCCAACATGATTTAAAGCCTCAGGAAGATGTCAAAGGAAATATTGACTACAAAAATATTAACTTTATTCAAAATGTTGGTAAAGGTGATGTTTTGGCTACTAAAGTTCCGCCTCAACCCGGACAACCTGGCATAACGGTTCGCGGAAAAGAACTCACAGGACCAATTGGAAAAGATATACCATTTAAAAACGGTGCGAATACTATTGTTTCAGATGATGGACTAACTTTGACTGCTTCCTGTGATGGTGCTATCTTATTCACTCATGGGAAAATATCAGTTAATGATGTAACAAAGATATCAGGAGATGTCGATTTTAATACTGGCAACATAGATTCAAAAGGATCAGTTCAGATAAACGGTTCTGTTAAAGCTGGATTTATAATCAAAACTGACGGGGATGTTGAAATCTCCGGAAACGTGGAAGATTGTAAGATATATTCAAAAGGGAATATAATGATAAAAGGCGGTATTATCGGCAAAGGTGATGGAGAAATTGTTGCCGTTGGTGACATTACTTTCAAATTTGCTGAAGGGATGAAAATACTCTCGAAAGGTAATATCTACGCCGGAGATGAAATTATTAATTGTAAAATTACTGCCAATAATGAAATTAATGTTAAAAGTAAAACGGGTAAAATAATTGGCGGTGATCTTAAAGCACGTAAATTAATAAAGGCAGCCGATATTGGCTCTGATGCAGGTACAGCTACTGTTATTAGAGTTGCTTATGATACTAAATTAATGAGCCGTTATACTGAGATTCAAAAAGAATTGATTCGTTTAGATGAAGATAAAAAGAAAATCAAAGAAGCCTTAGGCAATTTATACCGATTGGAAATTGATAATAAATTATCAGAAGAACAACAAGTTGTTCTGGGAAAATTAGAAAATTTTAAAAAGGAACTTCCCCAAGCATTAGAAGATTTAGAAAATGAAAAAAAAGAAGTAGAAGAAAGGTTTGCTGAATTGCTCAATGCAAGAATTATTGTTGAGGGAAAGTTGTATTCCGGAGTAAAAGCTTATTTTGGGATAGTATATTTGGATGTTGTCGATGATCGTGAAATATGTGAATTATCCAGCGATGGCAATAAAGTGCATGTAAGTGCTTATCATAAATAACAATAGAAGTTCAAAAAATATCTTGATATTATTTCTAAAAGATTTATAATTCCATCACAAATTATTTTAAGACGGAGAGATGGCCGAGCGGCTGAAGGCGGCGGATTGCTAATCCGTTATAGGGTTATTTGCTCTATCCAGGGTTCGAATCCCTGTCTCTCCGCCATTAAAATTCTAACAAGCTCAAATAGTAGGGAAGAACCCTTTAGTGGTTCTGCCTTTTTTTGCGGAACTGTTAAAGAGTTTATAATCTGCACGCCAACGGTGCATTTTCAATTGTAAGAAAGTTCCTTCCGAATAAAAAGCCATCTCAGCCATGTTGACATTTTGATATTCAACCAGGTTTGTATTATAGTGAATTTGTGATACCAAAGCTTTGTCTCATACGTTATATTATAGGGTACTAAATGTGCCTTTGGCACAAGCCGATAATTAATATGATAAAGGAAATATCATGTCGCAATTTATTGAGCCAAAAATATCCGATAATGCTCTTACTGTTCTTAAACGAAGATATCTCATCAGGGACAAACAGGGCAGAACCATTGAAACTGTCAAAGAATTGTTTTTGCGGGTAGCAAATTTTATTGCCGATGCGGACAAAAATTACGGAGCTGACCAATCACAATTAGAGCAGACTGCCGGAAAGTTTTACAATATGATGGCAGAGCTTGAATTTTTGCCCAATTCACCTACTCTGATGAATGCCGGAAAAGATTTGGGACAATTATCTGCCTGTTTTGTCCTTCCGGTGGGGGATTCAATGGAAGAAATTTTCGAGACCAACAAAGATGCCGCTTTGATTCATAAGACCGGCGGGGGAACCGGATTTTCATTTTCACGTCTTCGTCCTAAAGATTCAATAGTTGCTTCAACATCGGGAGTAGCATCCGGTCCGGTGTCATTTATGAAAGTTTTTAATGCTTCTACCGAAGCCGTCAAACAGGGGG
>JAYEHE010000248.1:0-2819 GCA_034659415.1 Candidatus Zixiibacteriota bacterium
ATGTTTTCAAGTTTTGAGTCTTTGTCTTTATAGATTGACTTATAAGGACAGCCCCCCATACACAGCGGAAGAATATCACAGTTGTTACACTCATTTTCTGAAAATGGCGTCCACCCCTGCCATTTGATATAATTATTAGTGTATTTAATACCATCAGCAGAGAGAACGCCTGTTTTTTTCATTATTTTGGTTAAATTAAATTCCAAATCCAATACTTATACTAAAACGATTTGTGTCATAGTTAGATAATTGCCATACAAAGTCTAATCTAGTATAAAGAGGAGGTATCCTGCCAAGGCTAAAGCCGATCTCTCTATACCACTTAGAAGCGGTTCTTATTAAAGTGTCATCTGGGTGAACAGCATGATCTTTAAAATCGGTATAAAAAGCACCTCCGAATATACTTAACGATAGAGGAATTTCCTGTATAAGAGGGAGACGACTTTTTTTAAACCACCAACTACCAAAGTTATGGAACATATAGACTGCGGCTACCCGATTACCAATGAAGTTTTTTTCTCCAACAGTTCTAAAAAACATTTCATATTCAAAGATTTTATAAGTAAAATCAACAGTAAAATATTTTTGCGGTGGTAAAGTACCAGAAGAAGCACCAATGTAAATCTCTGAAGTATTAATACCAGGCAACACAAAATTTCCTGTTCGTTTAAAACGAGAATAGTAACTGGTAAAACTAAAATCATTTTCAAACAGATCAGGTGATGCAGATTCGATTCCGATTTCGAATTGCGAAAAAAATCGTGAAGTGGAAATAACTTCTCGACCCTTAATCTTTCCTCGTTTGCGAGAGTCATATTTCAATCTGGCAGATAACGAACGAAGTTTCCCTTCAGCTATGTTTGGATTGAGTCGGTATTTTTTGTTTCTCCGGAAAAAACTGTATTCGGTATTGTTATTCTCCGATGATTGTTGATAGTCTTGATAGCTGAAATAAACTCTTGTTTGTTTCAGCAAATCAGAAGCAAGAGAAAATCTGAATCCCTTTTCGCGATAGTAATCTAATGGATCCACCTTATTAAAGAGATTCCAAATAGTTGGACTAAAATTGGGGGAAGCAAGAATAACCGGACGATGTTTTATTTCATCACAATATTCCATACCTGCATACAACAACCGATTTTCCAAAAGCCGATAGTAAGCTTTATATCGATGCTGTAAGTACTTACGAGAAAAAGCATAACCAATCTTCATGTCCAACTCTGTTCGAGGAAAAGGTTCAAACTTATAATATCTATATCCCAGATAGGTACCTTCGACTCTGTTAAAGTGTAATAAATCAGAATTTAATGTTTTGCTAAATAAATAATTAAAACTGGAAAGGATTTTTTCATGAAACGGCTTAGGGAGATTGGTTAGGGAATCAATTCTCTTATAACCCTGTTCCTCTTTCTGAGTAAGAGGTATCGTTTGGCGTAAGTTCCATGCTGTTGAGTCAACATCATCGGCTTCTTTGGATACTTCAAAAGCATATTTAAATGTATTTTTAGGTAAGGTATCAACAAAGCCATAGTCATATAAAGCAGCAATATAATCAATAGTAAAGCTCTGCTCAATAGGGAATGTGATGTCTATATTCATGTCCATACAAATTTCTATAGGCATCCAATATTGGTTTTCAAATTCAGCAAAGCGTTGTTTATAGTAAATACTTTTGACAAAAGGAAGACAGACACCCTTACTCAACCCCCCTTCAATACCAACGATATTATAGGTTGAATCGGCAATATCAATCGTTCCAAAAACAAGTGGATCAATATTATTTTTCGGTTCTATTTCCAGCCTGAATACCATCTTATTGTCAATAAAGATAGTATCCAAAAAATAGTAATTGTAATACTTTAAAGCATCAGTAGCTGTTGGTGTTATGATTGAATATTGGCCTAACTTAACCCTATTCATATTAAAATTTGGAATATTATCAACGTTCAAGAAATTTTGATTTGGTTCCAGATTTGATGATTGGCGACGTGCTATAATTATTTCTTTGTATTGATCCGGTTGTTTCCAGAAGTATTCAAGTTGAGATTCCAAAATATAATTAATCACACTTGAATCATCATCTACGTTTTTATATATAATACTTTTAGTATAGACATCACATTGGTAACTCTGTAATTGGTTAAGAATGTCATCTTTCTGAGCAATAGCTTCAACAATTATTCTTTGAGCTGCATCGTAATTTTTGTCATAAACCTTCATACCCGAAATCTGGATAATCGCTTTTTTCATAAAGATATCCACTGAAATACATGAATCTGATACTTGTACATCACAAAACTCAGAGTTGTAGGCAATATTGCTAAATTTTAAACGGTACCTTCCCGGATCCAGTAGCAATCGATAATAACCGTTCTCATTGGCTATCATTGACCGACCAGTACTTTCTACACGAATCGTAACAGCGGGAATTGGTTCGTTGTTGTCAATATCGCGAATGTTCCCTATAATTGTACTGGCATTTGCTTTTTCAATACAATAAAAGAACAGTAATGCGAAAAAGACATACTTCCAGTTAAATGGCAATTTTATTAAGATTTTTTTTTTGTTAATAATTCTGTCCAGTTTTTTGTTCTAATTATTACTTTTAAATTATAGGCTGTTTTTCTCTCGTATTCGGAGCAAGCATTAAATGATAATCAAGCCATAACGCCCATTTTTCAGGAGCTAAAAGTATGTTTGCCGTCTTCTGTTTTTACAAAATGATTGTACCGTGATGGTTTTAATTTCTCTGCCATAATCCCCCCTTTATAATTCGGGCAGTAAAATTAAATGCCGGGGATAGATAAAGGCGGCGGACT
>JAYEHE010000249.1:0-2814 GCA_034659415.1 Candidatus Zixiibacteriota bacterium
GGAAGAAGTCAGTTTAATTTCAAAAGTTTGAATCATTTTATTTATAAAGAAATCTTTTAATTTTTTTCGTGGATGTTTTTTCCAATTCATTAAGTTGAACAGAAAAATTAGTAATACGCTTATAATCTGCCATTTGAGAGTTTACATCAGCAACAACAGGCTTAAAAATTTCTTCTAATTTAACCAAATCCGGATTTTGTAAATCTATGTCATGTTGGTTTTTTACTTCTTCGATGTCAGGGACAATAATCGCCAATACATCTTCTCCCTGCTTACCTTCTTTTTTCCTGCCATAAACGATAGTTTCCAAAATTAAATCAGAATCATGTAGTTTTTCTTCAATTTCCTCTGGATAAATATTTTTACCTGCGGCTGAAATAATAATATTTTTAGCCCTGCCGGTAATCCACAACTGTTCCTTTTTAAATTTCCCCAAATCCCCGGTATAAAGCCAGCCATCTTTAATAAGCTCGTTTGTTTTCTCAATATTATTTCGATAACCTTTGGTGATATTTCCACCTCTGGCTTTAATTTCACCAACCCCTGAACTATTCGGATTATCAATTTGTATTTCCACATTAGATAAAGGTTGTCCAACCGATCCAAAATATATATCCGCAGGACTCTGAGCAGTTAATACTGGCGATGTTTCTGTCAAACCATATCCCTGAATCATCGTAAAACCGATATTATTGAAAAAACGAGCTATTTTCAAAGGAAGTGCGGCTCCTCCTGAAACAAACATTCTAATTGAGCTTAATCCGGTTTTTTCTCTCAAAGACAAAAAGAGTTTATCTCCAAATTTCTTACCAACCTTCTGTCCAGTTGCTGATAATGAATAAAGAGTCTTGAATAAAACACGTTTTGATAAAGGAGCTTTATGAATAGCTTTATTGATTGAATGATACATCTTTTCAAATAAAAGTGGAACTCCAATCATAATAGTAATATTATTTTTTTGGATATCTTCCAATATTTCTTTAGATTTCAAAGAACGAGCAAATATAATTGTTCCACCAAGATAAAGCGGAGTTAAAAATCCACAGGTTGCTTCAAAAGTATGATGCAGGGGGAGTACTGAAAGAAACGTGTCGCTACCTTCAATACAAAGTCTTTCTTCGATTCCTGATAAATTAGCAGAAATATTTTCATGAGTTAATTCAACTGCCTTGGGATCACCGGTAGTACCTGAAGTATAAATCAATACTGCTACATCTGACATAGCTGGAATTAATAAATCCGGTTCATTATATAGGTCCGTAATTCTGTTAGATGAATTATCTTCAAAAGAAAATATTTTCAGATTTTTTTTATTAATCTTTAAATTATCCTCGAAATTCCCAGAGGTAAAAATTATATCCAGATCGGCATGCTCAATTATATAATTTATTTCGTTTGACTTTAAGTTGGCATCGATTGGGACAACAGTACCACCGGCGGCTAAAATTGCTAAATAGGTTATACCCCACTCCGGTCTATTTTCACTAAGAAGGCCAATTTCTTTTTTTTTAAGCAAGGAATGTTTTTGTAGTCCCGAAGCTATTTGTTTAATTCGGTTAAGAACTTCATTGTAAGTATAAGATTCTCCCTGTCCCCCTTTGCTGAGCATAGCAATTTTATCCGGTCGGGAGTTAATTCTGTTTTCGAGAATATAAAACAGATTTTTTTCTTTAATATTTTTTTTATCGATATTAACTGACATCGTTATAATTTATAAAGTTACTATCCTGTAAGCAATTGATTATTTTTTGAAATTTATAAAAAAAGCCGCCCAAAAAAGGCGGCTTTTTACAGTTAAGAATATATATATTTATTCTAAATAACTTCCATATTAATTGCAACTGTAACATTACCAGCATCAGAGCTAATAGTTACAGTACCATTGTAAGTGTCAATAGCTAAACCAGTTCTATCAATTGTAACAGTAATAGCATCAGTCTCATTTGTAATAGTCCCAGAAGTTATATCAACGCTAATCCAGGTTTTATTATCAGCAATACGATAGCTAATTGTTCCACCTTCACCACTGTTAAACAAATCAAAAGGTAATAATGTTGAAGTACCTGCGGCACCAGCACCAAAATCGATTGCAGGTGGTGAGACACTAAGTGACGGACTATTAGTTATGGTTATTTTTTTTGTTAATTCAAGGCTATTGCCTAATGGATCTGTGTCGGTAGCAACTACGAAAATTTCTTCAGCGCCAGATGACACATCAGGGGCTGTCAAAATAAACGTTGCTTCACCATTGGCATCAGTTTCTGCGGTAGCAGAAGATAAAACACCAGCAGTAGCAGTTAATTCAATTGTATGATCACCTAAGGGGTTACCCCAAGAATCTTCTATTTCAATAGTAATATATATTTTTTGGTTATAATCGGCAGTAAGCGGATCAACATCTATAGTGCTTAATTTTCTACTGGCAGTAGTGGTTGTCAGAGTAAGCGTGTTAGGTTCAGCCAAACTTCCTGATGGATCGGAATAAGTGAAAGTTACAACTGCTCCGATACCGTCATCATCGACACCTGTCAATGAATAGTCGCGTGAAAGAACGTTGGTTACAATTTCACTGATACTGGTCGAATAGTGGCAACCGTCAGCAAAAGAACCATCTGTAATCGACAGAACCCCGCCCGGTGAAACATCTACCCGATAAATGGTAGCATCCGGAACCGGATTACCATTTATATCAAGTCCCTCAACTAAAATAGAGGCAGTTGATATTCCATCAGCAGGCAATGAAGCCGGAATATTATAAGCAGTAATTGAACCTATTGGACCTGAGTTGAAAAACATAACAGAATCAACAACTGT
>JAYEHE010000250.1:0-2808 GCA_034659415.1 Candidatus Zixiibacteriota bacterium
CCAATTGTGATGGTAGTAATTATCGACAGTAAGAAGGTCCCAATCTGGCATTTGTTGGTAGAGGTATAGATATATTATTCTAATTAAAAGAGCTAAGCTTAAAATAATAGTAATGGCAAAAATTGAATCCTGTTGTCTTTTAGTTGTCAACATAATGATAATATATAATCAATAGAACTGAAAATCTTTTAAAAAAATGCAAAAATTAGCATACTTTCAAATAATAATCTGATGTTATCTTTCACAGAGTTGTTGCATTCATATGCAATTTGTCAGAACTATGAGAATTTCGTGAAACTTGTAACGTAAATCAATTCAATGGCTTGCGGGTAATTACAAAAAGCATTATGCAGGCAATTTCACGATAATTTTAATCCTGAACTCTCGGCATATCCTTTGCTCAAACTAAGTTTGAGGATTACTAAAGGATTGAAAATGTTATCAAAATTTAATAATTACATAATTTCATTATTGGCATTACTGATTATATTTATTTCATCTGCTAATGCCAGTCTTACACCGTCTCTTGAAAATGCTGTTAATAAATATAATGAGACAGGTATTGATTCTGTTATTAATGTTGTTGTTTTTTTGAATGATGAAAATAATAATCAGAAGCTAAAAGATATATCAAATAATCAAACAGCATCCAGAGCGACAAAAATTAAAAGAGTACTTAATTATTTAAACAGTAATAAACAAATAAGTAAATCTTCGGCATTAACCAATCATATTTTGAAAAATAAAAAATCTTATTGGATCATTCCTGCTTTCTCATGTGAGATAAATATCAGCCAGTTGGATTCTTTAGCTTCGTTAAGCAATGTAACAAAAGTAGTAGAAAACGCATTGCTTGATTATATCAAGCCAATAGATGGAAAAGTATCGGCAGACAGACCTCAATTATCAACATCGGTAAGCAGTCAACTGTCTATGCTTAATGTCCCTAAATTATGGGCTAATGGAATTAATGGCAAAGGTTCATTGGTTTGTTCATTTGATACGGGAGTCGAAGGTACTCATCCGGCTTTGTCATCAAAATGGCGTGGTAACAGTGAATCTGTGACTGCTTCTTGGTTTTCAAAAGATAATTCCGATGCCCCTATTGATAATATTGGACACGGTACGCATACGATGGGAATTATGGTCGGTTCGGTACCGTCTGATTCTTTTGGTGTCGCACCGGGGGCAGAATGGATATCAGCCGGTGTAGTTGACCAGGGACGTACGCTTAATTTAACTTTGGCAGAAATAATAGAAGCTTTTCAGTGGGCTTTAAATCCTGATGGTGATATAAATACTACCGATGATGTCCCCGATGTTATTTTAAACAGTTGGGGGATACCTAATGGTCTGTTCGAGCCTTGTGATGATATGTTTAATGGCGTTATTTCCGCCTGTGAAGCCGCAGGGATTGTAACTATTTTTGCTTCTGGTAATGAAGGTCCTACCGCTATGTCGCTTAGACATCCGGCAGATTTAGCCTTGACCCCAGTAAATAATTTTTCTGTCGGTGCTGTTGATAATTATAAAGTGATTGCAGAATTTTCAAGCCGTGGTCCTTCGTCTTGTGATAAAGTGTCAATTAAACCGGAAGTTGTAGCACCGGGTATCTCAATCAGATCATCTTTTAAAGGCGGTGGATATTTTGTGATGAGTGGAACTTCGATGGCCGCCCCTTATGTAGCTGGAGTAGTTGCTTTGCTTAGGCAGGCATATCCTAATGCTACAGTTGCTGAGATTAAAAATGCTATTATGTTGACTGCCAATGATCTTGGTGTACCAGGGGAAGATAACAATTATGGATATGGGCTTGTCGATGCAGAAGCGGCTTATGAATATCTGTCTGGCAGTCTTGAAACTAATATGGTGATTGCTTCGACCGGATTTGTTAATCAGGAAGTTATTTTCCCCAATGATACGGTTGAGTTTCAGATCATTTTACATAATTCAGCCTCTAATACAGAATTTGTAACCGGCCGTTTATCCCCAATAAATCAAGATTTGTTGAGTATGATAAATGACCAGTCAGAGTTTTATTTTGGTCTTAATAGTAGCAATACTGTTAATTCTGACCCCTTCACTTTTGTATTAAATGGTAATTTATATAATGGTCAGGAAATTGAATTCGAGTTGTTGATTCAGTCCGGAACATTAAAATTGTTACAGACAATTCCGGTTTCTGTTACAGTAGGGTATGATCCCCCTGGTAAAATATTAACTCATGATAATAATAATATAAAGTTTTCTGTCTCAGATTTTGGGCAATTTGGTTTTGCCTCCGGTTCAATTTATAATACTGAAGGGGATGGTTTCAATTACCAAAATAAAGGCAATATTCTTTATGAGGCGGGAATAATAATCAGCAGTCAGAACAATGAAATTTCAAATTCTATCAGGGGTGAGAATGGCGAGTTTGTGCCTACGGATTTTACACCGGTTACTTTGTTAACCGATGGTTCTTATGCCGAAGATGGTGGTTACCATCGAATCTGTTCTTTTAACGATCAAAAAAATTCCGCATTGCAATCATTGACAATAAAACAGGAAACAATACATTTTGAGTCGCTGTATGATAATAATATGATATTTGTTAAATATTTTCTAATAAATGATAATTCAGAAACTTACCAAGACATTTCATTTGCGTTTATGGCGGACTTTGATTTGCCGGGATTAAATGAATCAATCAGTTATAGTCAGAATCAAAATTTAATTTATCAACAGAACGGTTCTGGACAACTCGTTGGCTTGGCGGGCATTAAAAATATTGAAAACTTTGTCTCTGTCGTTAATTCTGCAAATTCA
>JAYEHE010000251.1:0-2804 GCA_034659415.1 Candidatus Zixiibacteriota bacterium
CGGTAAAATGATAAGACTCCCTGATACCCTTCGGATTATCTTCTTTTCGTTGAGTCCTCCTGCCTTCTCAGAGGAGATATACTCAAACGTAATCAGTTTGCAAAATTCAGGCGTTTCCCTGTGCTGTAGATTGAAACGTTTTGATTGAGCCAAACCGCAGGCGTAGCAAGGCTACGTTGAGGATTTGGCGAATGAAAAACGTCTCAAGATGCGGTGCAGGGGGACGTCCTGAAATTGCAAACTGATTACATTTGAGTATAAGATACCCACAACACTCGGTACGAGCGGCTGGCTAAGCCTTACTTGATAGGGACTCCCTGCACTTTAACCCAACTTCGACAAGCAAAATTCATAACCTCTTTAGTTTCATTGGATTGCCATTTTTGAGTTTTCATTTTCATCACTACAAAGTTCAGGCGTAGTCAAATTCCCCGCATCCATGATTGAATTAGAATTTTTTTTGAGCTCTGCCTTTATTTTTACTTTTTTTAGCGGTGTTTGTTTTATCCCCAATGCCCGATATATTTGGCATTGCTTCTCGGTCGGGGCTGTGCAATTGCGAACGTCTATGATCTTATTATCTCTTGTATTCATTGTCGTTGTTCCTCTGCGGTGTGTATCAAGTATATTCTTGATGCTTTCCCATTTGTCATGCATCCCGGCTATTCTTAATCTCTTTAATATTCCAGTCAGAACATGAACCCCTATAACTGAAACATGAATATGCGCTGATGTTGATTTATCCTCCTGATGATGGTTTGGCCTTAGGCCAATAGATTTCATGGCTTTGAAGCAATCTTCTATTCTCGTCAACGAACGATGTATTTGTGATATTTCTTCTTCGGACAAATCCAGCCTGTTTGTTCTTAAAACATAGCTCCCAAAGCTTTCTTCCCGTTTTTCGCATTTCGCATTTTTAGTGAATTTTACGCTTATAGCGTCCCGGTCTTTCTTCTCAATTTTTATATCGTAAAAATTTCCAACCTGGTATCTTTCCTTCAAACGCCCTATCCTTTCGATAATTTGTTCGTATTTCTTTTGGGTTCCTTTCTTTTTCAATTTCCCATTGATATCAATTAGTCCCGCCTCAAATGATTGAATTCTTCTGTTGATAATAGCTTCTTCTTTTTCCTTTTTTATCTCGCTGTGACAATGAAGAAACGCTTCCTCCTCGGTGACGGCTAATTTTATTTTTAGTTTATTTTTCCCGTCGCCTAAATTAATCTCTTGCTCTTGGCTCTTATCCCATAATGTCTCTTCATATCTCCTCTTGCGCGAGACTGCGACATATTTGAACTTCTTCTTTTTTATTAAAGCAATATTCTCTTCGCTGGCTATCCCTGCATCAATAACTATTGTCTTCTCATCCGCAAAAAAATCTTCTCTACACCGCAGTTTTTCGAGAATATATCCCAATGTCCCGGGCTCAGAGACATTGCCTTCATATATCTTGCTTTGTTTTGGAAATCCTTCGCCATCAACTGTAAGAGCCAGTGTTACTAACGGCCGGTCATTTCGTTTCTCTTTGGATTTACCTCCGTGTTTGGCTATCTTGCTATTCTTTTTGCTCCCCGCAAAATAAGTGTTTGTTAAATCATATAATATGATAGTTTCTTTTAAAGAAAAAATTTCCCGTGCCGCCTCAGCTAATTTCGCCTCTATTTCTTGATGATGTTCCCATAATTTCAGAGATGTTCGGTGTAACGCGTTATCATAAACTTTAATCTCTTTTTTGAAAAATTCTGAAATCGCGCTTGTTTCTTTGATCCACCGCGCGGTCTCTCGTTCGCTGGCCGGATGGACAAGTCTTGCCGTAATCAGCATTTTAGCGTACGCAATTTCTTTGTCGTCAAATTTTAATCTCTTTAGAATCTTATCCAGCCCATAGCCTCTCATCTGGCTTAAAACCACGTATTCAGGGCCAATACTTTTAGAATCTGAATTATTTATGGAATTGATATCAACTTCTTCATAATCTTTTTCATAGCCTTTAACGTCATGCATATTTTCAGCTTCACAGATCAATCTGTTTTCGCGGATCTTTTCAGCATACTGTTTGGCCAGATCTTCTACTTCAGCGTCTTCTGTAAAAAATCGTTGTTGATTATGAAGATTGCTTTCTATTAAATTGGCAAGTATCTTCCATTTATCCTTATCAAGAGAGATGACACCCAAATTCAAAACCATCTTCTGGCGGGGGCCGGCAGGAGTTCTTATCGACTCAACAAGCTGATGCTGGACATACTTTTTCCCTTTGGCTTTTTTAACAACCTCTTTGATAAACATCAAAAACAGTTTACCAGAAAAAAAGGCCATGTCAAGGAATATTTAAATTTTCAGTCACTACATAGAGCGCCCAAAAACAACCTTCCATTGATATCAATGGCTTACGAACTTTGAAATCGTGAAATTAGCCGATTTTTGAAAAATTTTGTCGAAGTTGGGTTAAGTGCAGGGCACCTTATAAAAAGCACCAAACTTCACTTGGCGCGCTAACGCCGCTAATCAGCCGCGCGGCTTTTTGCATCGGCTGAATTAGCCTCGTTATGTGTATTCTTTGTGCCAGCACCGGTAAACTATTTCGCTTTTCCCTGATTTGCAACTGCGGACACCGCGTTCTTGAGAGCATCCTCATTCGCAAGGTAGTAATGACGTATAGGCTTAAGATCAGAATCAAGCTCGTAGACCAAAGGAATACCCGTAGGGATATTGAGTCCGATAATTTCTTTGTCCGTGATTTGGTCCAAATACTTGACGAGTGCCCGAAGGCTGTTGCCATGCGCAACGATGAGAAGCCTTTTCCC
>JAYEHE010000252.1:0-2795 GCA_034659415.1 Candidatus Zixiibacteriota bacterium
AATTAACCTTGCGGCTCTTTGGTAACCAATACCCAATCTTCTTTGAAGCAGTGAAACTGAACCCTGTTTATGTCTAATTACCACATCACAAGCCTCACGAAACAATGGATCACCGGTATCAATTTCAGTCTCGGTAACTTCGCCGGTTTTCTGTGAGATTCCTTCAAGTGCCATCATTTCAAGCCCTTGGTCATTAATAAATTTAACTATTTTCTCTGTCTCTTCATTAGAAAGAAATGCACCATGAACCCTAATCGGCTCCGGTTGACCAGTTGCCAAAAATAGCATATCCCCATTACCTAATAATTTTTCTGCCCCATTACCATCGATAATTGTTCTGGAATCTACCTTAGATGATACCTGGAATGCAATTCGGGCTGGGAAATTTGCTTTAATCAGTCCGGTAATTACATCAACCGAAGGTCGCTGAGTAGCTAATACAAGGTGAATTCCAACCGCTCTTGCCATTTGAGCTAAGCGGGTTATCAGAAGTTCTGTTTTTGATGAATTGGTTGACATCATTAAATCTGCCAACTCATCAACAAATATGATTATGTAGGGTAGTTTATCTTCATCATTTTCCTGCTTGGAATTGTAATCATCAATTGACCTTACCGAGGCATTGGCAAGTTTGCGATATCTTTTCTCCATCTCTACCACAGCATCTGCAAAAACTTTCTCAGCTCGCTTGGAATTTGTTACTACCTGGCGACCAAGATGAGGAATGCCCTTATATACTGATAATTCTAACATTTTCGGGTCTATCATAATAAACCTAACCTGATAAGGATGAAGACGGTAGATAAGCGATGTTATCAAAGCATTCAAACAGACAGATTTTCCTGAACCGGTAGCACCAGCAACAAGCAAATGAGGAAGTTTTGCCAAATCTATGATATAAGGGTGACCGGCGGTGGTTTTCCCTAAAGCTAATGGAAGTTTAATTTTTGAATCTCTGAATTGAGAATTATTGATAATCTCTTTCAGATATACCATTTGCGGGTCTTGGTTAGGTATTTCTACCCCAACTGCCGCCTTGCCTGGAATAGGAGCAATAATTCTTATTCGTTTTGCTTTTAACGCCAAAGCGAGGTCATCAGATAAATTTAATATCTGATTAACTTTTATTCCACTTGCTGGTTTAAATTCAAATCTGGTAATTATTGGACCCGGATATTTTTCAATTTCCCCGTCAACACGAACACCAAAAGTTTCCAGAGTCTCCATTAACATTCGTGCTGTAAAATCAAGTTCTGATTTATTAATCGAAGAATCGGGATTAGGATTATCTTTCAAAAATTCCATCGGAGGATAAGAATATTTCACCGATTTCAATTGTAATTGTTCTATCGGTTTTACTTTTGTTTGCTTCGTTTGAGTCTGTTTTTGTTGTGGTTCCTTTGATTTCATTTTTAAAATTGACTTAGAATCTGATTTTTCCTCGGATTTTTTAAAACTAAGTTTATCCTTAAGACTTTGCTTTTTTTCTTTTTGAGGCGACATATCATCAGCTTCCGTGAGTAATTCACCGGACACCTCATCATCACCTTCAAATAACGGCGGCAACCACCGAAAAGACAGGGCCTTAGCCAATACGCCAAATAAGCCAGACAATAGACTTCCGATTTTTTTGAAAAAATCCATTGAGATGCTTTTACTCAGATTAAAAGAGAATGAAGTCGAGAAAAGAATTACTAATAAAATAAAACAACTCAAAATTATATATGAACCGGTTTCCCCAAAAATTTTAATCGAATAGAAAGTTAGCCGGTCAGAAACATATCCACCGATAGATTCTGTCTGAAGTGATAACGTCCGCAAAACAAGAATATGGATATTATAAATCATTGTTCCAATCAATGCGACCAGAAACAAAGACAAGCTACTAAAACCAAATTTCGAAGCTATTTCAGATTTGAATGCTTTTAAAGAAGCTACAATCAATCCCAATGGAATAAAAAAGGCTAACCATCCGATTGTTTTCAATAAATAGAATGAAATAAAAACACCCAATAAACCTGCCTGATTATTATAATTAATTTTAAACGGATTAAGATGTTTATCTATTTCACCGGTTAAACGAGCATCATCAACATTATTATGAGTAACCATGGCTACAATAATAACCAAAGCTACAAAGAATAGTATTATTCCAACAGCTTTCTTTTTCTTGTCTGAACGTTTTTTCTTACTCTTTGCCATTTCTAAATTTCTATTATTTACTTAAAAAAAACAATTAAAAAAAGGCAGGGAATTCCCTGCCTTTTGCATATTACAGGAAATCTTATTATTTTTTTATTGCTTCTTTTAAATGTTTTCCTGCTTTAAACACTGGAACTTTAGTTGCCGGAATCTGAATTTCAGCACCGGTCTGAGGATTGCGTCCCTTACGAGCTTTCCTGTTTGACACTGAAAAAGTTCCAAATCCCGAAAAACTCACTTTTTCGCCCTCCTTAAGCTGTGTCGTAATATTAGACATGAAAGTTTGAAGAGCGTCAGTAGCCTGCCGTTTTGAAATATCGGCTTGTTCTGCCATCATGGCAATCATTTCATCCTTCGTCATTTCAAATTCCCTCCATGGGTAAAGATTTACAGGTTTTAATTCATTATTTATGATGATTTTATTTAAAATTTAAGTCAACTAAAACAATCAAAAAACCTTTTGATATCAACATTTTTCAGAAAATGACAATATCTCATTATTCTGAAAGTGATTCAAGGAAACTATCGTGAGAACTGTCTAATTTAATTTCAGGTAGTGCCGTAACAAATAGTTTGAACCCAAACCCTCGATT
>JAYEHE010000253.1:0-11803 GCA_034659415.1 Candidatus Zixiibacteriota bacterium
TGATTTTGCCACCCAAATCATCAAAAACATGAAGTGATATAGTCACTTTGATGCTTCGCACTTAGCGAAAATTTGTGATGATATTTCTTTGTAGGTCAGTCCGCTAATGGCGGACTGACTTTTTTTCTTGTGGGCGGTTCGCCGTGGCGAACCCTCGTCTGTCCCATCATTCATCATGAAAGATGTCAAAACCTGCCAATGGCTGACTGTGAGCCACAGGGGTTTTAACCTCTACTCTTTGCTTTTTTTTGTTAATGTGCCGGGTCACAATCCGCCTCAGTAAACTTTCGGCGAATCAGGACCCAGCACAACGTAAAAAAAAATGAAAAAGTTGAGGTGATTGGGCAGGTCTCTAAGAGAAAGAGAGACCTGCCCTACTTGTATTACTATGTCATTGCGAGGAGTGAAACGACGAAGCAATCTCATATAAAGAGAGATTGCTTCATCCGCCTGAGGCGGATTCGTCCGCCATGGCGGAACAGAGTTGAACGGTTTAGTCACCTGTAGGGAAAGTTTCGAAGAGACTTGCCTATTTTAATAAAACATAAATGTCAGGTTTCCAAAAAAGAGAAACCGGACCTACTTTACTGGGATATCCCTATATAACCTTCTCGCAAGATTTTAATTGACTATGAATTCCACAATTCTAAACTTTATACATAAGTCTGAAAGGAGAGAGTCATGGAATTTATATTGCTTTTAACCGTATCACTATTAGTCGCTATTTGTGTAACTACAATCATCGTTTTGTTTTTCCGCAAGCATGTAGATAAAATATTAGGGCGTATTATTCAGGATGAAATTTCCTCAGCATGGGGGAAATTTATCACTTTTGCTTTGTATGTGATAGGTATTTCTTCCGGTGTCAATGTCTGGCGTCTGGAAAAAATTATTGCTCCCGAGGGTGAAGGAATTGTTAAGCCGGTTTTGAATGCCGAGTACTGGGGTTTGACTGTTTACCGAACAATTATTGATACTTTGGGTGGCATGGCTTGGGCGTTGTTTCTGTTTTTTGTAGTGGCGTTGATTGCATTTGTTATTGTCAAAAAGAAAGAAACCAAACAGGTATAACCTGATTAGTTTTTTGGAAAGTCTCGAAGAGACTTGCTCTATAAATTCTTTATATCACCCCCCGAACAAGTTTGAGGGTGCCATCCCTGCCGGGGTTTTTTATATGCGGTTGGTATGGAAACCAACCGCTCAAATCAAACATGGAGAAACTAAAAAGGCAATGCCTTTTATCCAACTAATCTTTTTGTGTCGCGAGCTATAACCAACTCTTCATTGGTCGGTATAACCAATGTTCTGATTTTGGCGTCATCTGATGAAATGTCAGATTCAATTGCTTTTGCCTGTTCGTTTTTATTTTTGTCAATACTAATACCAAAGAAATCAAAATTTTCACAGGTTTGTTTACGCACTGCAACAGAATTTTCACCAACTCCAGCAGTGAAAACCAAGGCATCAAGACCATTCATAGCACCTATATAAGAGGCAATATATTTTTTCAGTCTATAACAAAAGATGTCAAAGGCTAATTTTGAGTTAGAGTTTCCTTCCAATGCACTTTCCTCGATTTCCCTCATGTCCGATGATATGCCAGATATTCCAGATAAGCCAGAATGTTTGTTCATAAGAGTATTTGCTTCATGAAGTGATAATTCTTCACGAGCCATAATGTGTAATATAATAGCAGGGTCAAGATCACCGGAACGAGTTCCCATAAGCAGTCCTTCTAAAGGAGTAAATCCCATTGAAGTATCAACAGAAACACCTTTGTCAATTGCGGTGATAGAGGCTCCGTTGCCTAAATGGCAAGTGATAAGTTTTAATTCTTCGAGTGGCTTGCCGAGCATTGCCGAGGCTCGTTCAGCGACGTATTTATGCGATGTTCCGTGGAATCCATAACGTCTTATACCATATCGTTTATACATAACGTAAGGGACACCATAAATATAAGCATGAGCTGGCATCTGATGGTGGAAAGCAGTATCAAAAACAGCAACTTGTGGTATTCCCTCAAGAGTTTTCATGCAAGCATTGATGCCACGAATATTGTGCGGGTTGTGAAGTGGTGCTAGTTCAATAAGGTTGCGTAATTCAGACATCAGTTCCGGAGTTATTAAAACGGAATCAGTAAATTTTTCACCGCCATGAACAACTCGATGTCCTACTGCGGAGATTTCAGATTTATCTTTGATAACTCCGTGATTTTCTGAAAGCAGTATTGAGATTACATATTCAACCGCAACAATATGATCTAAGATTTCACCGGAGACTTTAATTTCGGGGCGGTCAAAAGGTTTATGAGTCAGAACCGAGGCTGACATTCCTATACGGCTAACAGTTCCTTTTGCCAACGCTAGTTCTTTTTCGATATCTATCAGTTGGTATTTTACCGATGAAGAACCACAGTTTATAACAAGAATTTTCATACAGTAGCCTCGAGTTCTTCGGTTGTTACAGTTCCATTTTTCTTTGTTATTATTTTGTTGCCTTCTTTATCGTATTCGAAGAAACCTTTTCCGGTTTTAACTCCAAGATGTCCGGCACGAACCATCTTTCTCAAAAGAGGACATGGGTTATATTTGTGTTCTGATAATTCATGAATAAGATTTTCCATCCAAGACATGATAACATCAAGTCCCATCAAATCTGCTAAGGTCAACGGTCCAACATTAAACCCGAAACCAAGTTTCATGGCTTTATCAATATCTTTAGCGGATGCGACACCTTCCATCAGTACATGCATCGCTTCGTTTAATAAAGGTACAATAATTCTGGTAGTGACGTAACCGGGGTACTCATTAACAGTGATCCATTTTTTATCTAACAGTTCAGCAAAATCTACTGCTTTTTTAAAAGTAGTGTCATTTGTTTTAAGTCCTTTAACAATTTCTACTAGCGGTATTTTTGTAACCGGATTTAGAAAATGCATACCAATAACCTTTTCCGGACGATTGGTTGTTGCTGCAATTTCTGAAATTGAAAGAGTTCCTGAGTTCGTAATGAGTAGTGTGTCTTTTGCACAGATAAGATCAAGTTTTTCAAATAGTGATCTTTTCAGCTCAAATTCCTCTGGAATTGCTTCAATAATGATTTCAGCGTCTTCAGCAAGAGATAAATCGGAACTTGATTGAATTCGGGAAAGAATTGCTTTTTTATCTGATTTGGTTAACCCCCATTTTTCAATTTCCCTATCAATTGATTCCTTTATCCCTTTTATACCCTGTTCAGCTAATTTAGTGGTTTTGTCAACCAGAGTTACATCATTTCCAGCCGTAGCAATTGCTTCGGCAAGTCCTTGCCCCATAATACCTGCGCCGATAATTACAATTTTAGTTATATTCATATAAACCTCATTGTTTAAATTGACTTTGTGAATTTAGTAACAAATTCAATATAGTCAAGAGTTTTCCTTATTATTATATCGGGTTATTTTGTCTTATTTTAAATGATATTCTAATTATTTGTCAAATCCTTTTCAATTAAGAATAAAAAAATCATCTTTTGTTACTATTTGACATACAATATCTAAATACTTATCTAAAGTATTAAGAAAAAGGAGAACTGTTTTGAAAAAAAATATAAATATTCTTATAATACTAACATTTGCCAGTATGGTATGTGTTTCTTCGGTATTGGGAATAAAGAGAGTACCAGCTACTCAGAACTCGCTTGATTTTACCGGAAGTTATCTATTGCCAATTGGAAATAGTGGTGGTTTTTTTGATGAAGATTTTGATGTTGATCTGGATACTGATGACCTATATGATCCATCAGTTGAATTTGGTGTCAGATATGGTCAGTTGTCACAAAACAGATTTTTATATAATGTTGGTTTTTCTTATATCCACGTTAATGAAATTGACACTGCTTTTCTTAACGCCTCGGCATTTTCACTTTCTATGTATCTTATAAATCTTGGTGTGAATTATTATCCAATCGGTAATAGGAATATAATTTCTCCGTTTGCAGGGGTTTCCTTGAGTCCAGGGTTGTATGTTATTAATTTCAAGGTAGGGGAGTCAATTACAGAGTTAAATGCGGCAGTATCTTTCAATTTTGGATTTGATCTGAAAATTTTTGAAAGCAAATCCAAACGTTCGTTTTGGGCTGTGTCACCATCGGGGAGTTATGATTTTTGGGCTTCAGGTGACAGGCCGAAATTTTTAAGTGTTGGTCTGGGGATTAAATATTTTTACCGTCCATAGGAGAGACTAAAATCTTATGAAGAGAATTTTTATCAATTTGGTTATTTTATGTATAGTCATTCTATTTATAAGTTGTGGTGATGATAACCCAATTGAGTCAAATCCACAGCCCCCTGAAATTTTATCATTTACGGCTACTCCGGATAAAATTGTTATAGGTAATCAGTCAACTCTGGATTGGATTGCTACTAATGCTGATTCAGTGCTTGTTAATCCGGGTGGAAATCTATTTTTAAATTCTGATACAGGGCAAACGGTTGTATCTCCTGAATCAAATACTTTTTATACATTGATAGTATTTAACAAAGATGGTGCTGATACTTCATCGCTGGAAATTCAAGTTGCCTCATCGTTTTTATTAAGCTCTTTAAATGGTGATTTATTTAAAGCAGAAATGGGAACCAATCAGATATCTCCGGCTGTCACTTTTAAACTTACCGATTCGGCGGATAATAATGTGCATGGAGAATATATTACTCTGGAAATCATCGATGGGGATGGTACTCTGGCGACTGATTCTATTCTGACAGATTCACAGGGTGAGGCAACTATTGATTATAGTTTTGATGGTCAACTCGGTTATGCGGGTATAAAAGCAAAATTTTCAAGTTTTGACTCGGCTCAGGTTGAGATAAGAGCTGATATGTTAAGACCGGGCAGTTTGGGGCAGGCACAATATATTTTAATGACTGATAAGTACAGTGATGTAATCAAGTATAATGGTGAACCTGACTCATCGGATTTATTTATTGGCGAATCAGTTCTTATTACTGTTGCATTATACGAAGCTTCATTAGGTTTTGTAGTTCTTTTCTACGATATTCAAGATAATGATACTATATACGATACTTCAAGTATCTATGGTATATCAGTTGTTGATTCAATTTTTATTCAACCGGATAATAGTACAAGTTATAGATATGAAGGAACTACTGTAAATGGTATTGGTATCGGTTCAGTTTATCCTGACGATATAGTGCCAGTATATGGAGAAGCTAATATTGAGGAAATTGATAATACTGACCCTGAATTATCAACTACACGATACATTTATATTTTTGAAGATGAATCCGAAATGACCTTTTGGTGTAATAATCAAGGTTCAGTTGTCTATCAAATTGACTTATTCAGGAAAACTGTAAGAGAGATACCTTAACAATAGTTGTAATTGACAATCCGATAACTGGATGTATTATTAGGGACATAAGAAAATAAAAATAATTTTAATTAGATTGGAGAAAAAATGAAACTCAAATTATTTAGTGTGTTGATGATTTTTTCATTTGTATTGGTGTCTATTGGATGTTCCAAAGATGATACCGCACAGAAGGATGCCGAAAAAGTAGAGCAACAGAAAAAATCCAAAATTGTTGCCGAAGATTCAATACAGCAAACATATTATGACAGTTTGGCAGTAATTACATATCCTGTCAGAAATGCTGATAATCCGTTTGTTACCATTTTAACAGATGATGGCAAGATGGTTTTAGAACTTTATCGTGGTGTTGCTCCTATCCATGTTGACTCATTTTTGGCACGTTCAACAGGTGAATTTTATGATGGAACGATATTCCATCGGGTTATAAAACATTTTATGATTCAGGGTGGAGATCCTACTGGAACGGGTACTGGAAATGCCGGATATTTCCTTAATGCAGAATTTTCAGACCTGCCGCATCAGGAAGGTACATTGTCTATGGCAAGAGGCAATAGCCCCAATTCTGCTTCCTGTCAGTTTTTTGTATGCTTAGAAAGAAACCGCTCAACCCAATCTTTAGACAATAAATATACTGTATTTGGTCAATTGATTTCCGGTTATGATGTTCTGCACAAAATTGGTAATACGCCAGTTGTTAAAGCTCCCAGCGATGAAATGTCTAAACCGACCGAAGATATATATTTGAGAAAAGCTTATAAATCTGACAAAGATGGAAACGCTCTTTAAAATTAACTATTATTTATTTGAAAAGCGGGGTTTTTACCCCGCTTTTTCTTTGTAAGTTTTAGTGGAACTTAGTTAATGTTTAGTCGTTTATTAAAAATATGGACATGAAAAATTTAGTTATACTCGGTTCAACAGGTTCAATTGGAAAATCAACCCTTGAAGTTGTTGATAGTCACCCTGATAATTTTAAAATTGTTGCTCTTGCGGCTTATAGCAATGCAGAATTATTAATTAAGCAATTTAATAAATATAAGCCTGATTATATTTGTATGATTGATACGCAAAAGGCTGATTTATTAAAAGACAGTTTAAAGAATGAATCTGTGAAAATTCTGGTAGGAGAAGATGAACTTCTTGATTTAACTTCAATTTCATCAGTGGACATGGTTGTTAATGCTATTGTAGGTTCTGCTGGGTTAAGAGCTTCTTTGCAGACAATCAAAAATAAAAAAGACCTTGCTTTGGCAAATAAAGAATCATTAGTAGCGGGGGGACCTCTATTTGCATCTTTGATTGAAAAATACCAATGCAAAATTTTACCAATAGACTCAGAACATTCCGCTATTTGGCAGGCTTTACGGGCAGGGAAAGCTAACGAGATAAAAAAAATAATTATTACTGCATCCGGAGGACCATTTAGAACTTTTTCTAAAGAACAATTAGAATCAGTTACTTTAGCCGATGCATTAAATCATCCGACATGGAATATGGGAAAAAAAATAACTATTGATTCGGCTACTTTGGCTAATAAAGGTTTGGAAGTTATCGAGGCGGTAAATTTATTTAATGTCAGTATTGATAAAGTTGATGTTGTTGTTCATCCGCAATCTATAATCCACTCGCTTGTTGAGTATGTTGACTCATCGATGATCGCTCAGTTGTCAAATCCAGATATGAAATTGCCAATTTCTTATGCACTTTTCTGGCCCCAAAGAGTTAAATCATCTTTTGGTGAATTGAATTTGGCGGAATTAGGGCAAATGACTTTCGAAAAACCGGATTATGAGAAATTTCCTGCTTTGAAAATTGCTTTTGAAGTTGCTCGGGCAGGTGGTACGGCTCCGGCGGTTTTTAATGCCGCCAATGAAGAAGCAGTAGATGCATTTATTAATGGAAAAATAGGTTTTAATATGATTGCCGATATAATAAAAAATTGCGTAGATAGCTTGGAAGTTATTAGCAAACCTGATTTAGATGATATCTTAAGTTTAGATCAAAAAGCAAGAACATACGCACAACAAATGATTGGAAAAGTAATATGCTGACAGCTTTGTCATTTATTTTTGTTTTAGGGGTTTTGATTTTTATTCATGAGCTGGGTCATTTTCTGGTCGCCAAAAAAGTTGGAATTAAAGTAGAAAAATTTTCGCTTGGCTTCCCTCCGAATATCTACACAAAACAAGTAGGGGAAACTACTTATTGTATTGGGATGATTCCTCTTGGCGGATATGTAAAAATGATTGGTGAAAATCCTGATGAAGAAATTACAGGTGCTGACAATGAATTTATGTCAAAATCAATTCTTCAGAGAGCGGCTGTTATATTCGCCGGACCGTTTATGAATTACGTGCTTGCTATTTTGCTTTTAATAGGAATTGCATTTTTTGGTGGACGTCCGATTTTTGATACCGAAAAAATTGTTGTTGGACAGGTCACCGAAGATGGTCCGGCTTTTAAATCAGGACTTCAGGAAAATGATATAATAATTGATATCGATGGTACAAAAGTTACAGATTACGACTCATTACGAGTCAGGATAAATGCGAAAATAAACGAACAGTTATCTCTTACGTGGGTGCGAGGATTAGATACAATAAGCACCGATATAGTTACTACAACTACACCGATTCCTCTTGAAGACGGGACGCTTGATTCGGTTGGGATAATTGGTTTTTATGAAAAAGTGATATCTTATGAAAGTTTTGGGTTGGTGGAATCTGTGAAACGAGGTTTCTATTCAGCTCATATTATTGTATATGAAACAGTCAGATTTGTTGTCAAGTTAGTTTCAGGCAAAATTTCTCCCGATATGATTGGCGGTCCTATTTTTATCGCCAAACAATCAGGGAAAGAAGCAGAAAAAGGAGCTCAATCACTTTTCTTTTTTATGGCTTTGCTTTCTGTGAATTTGGCGGTGTTGAATGTTTTACCAATTCCAATTCTTGATGGCGGACATTTAGTGTTTTTGACGATTGAGGCTATTCGAGGTGGTAATCCTTTGTCTATGAAAGCAAGGATATGGGCACAGCAAGTAGGTATGGTGGTGCTTTTGACTTTGATAATTTTTGTTACTTATAATGATATTCTGAGGTTGTTTAAATAATATGAGGTTATTATCTTGAACTCTGATTATGGTTTGTCGTATAAGGATATAGAAAAATTTTGATACCAATAAAGGAATATAAATGAGTAAATCGTCATTATCTGCAACGGCTTGGGATAATTTCAAACAGATATTTGTTGCTGTAATTTTGGCTGTTATTATTAAAACATCGATAGTCGAGGCTTATAAAATTCCATCATCTTCAATGGAAGATACTCTATTGGTAGGTGATTTTCTTTTAGCAAACAAATTTGTTTATGGAGCCAGAATGCCGCTGGTTGATTGGCGTTTGCCCGGGTTTTCAGACCCTGAACGTGGTGATGTAGTTATTTTTATTTTCCCTGGTGATGGTGTTACAAAATATATTAAGAGATGTATCGGTGAGCCTAATGATACAATAGAGGTTGTTGATAAAGTGCTTTATGTGAATGGGGAAATTTTTGAACTTCCAGAATATGGAAAATTCATTGATGTCAGGTCGGACGGTTCTCGAGTTATTCATCCAAGACCACCACGAGATAATTTTGGACCTTATGTGGTCCCGAGTGACTCATATTTTATGATGGGAGATAACCGGGATAACTCTTATGACTCGCGCTTTTGGGGGGCGGTTCCAAACAACAATATCCTTGGCGAAGCGATACTTATTCATTGGTCATGGGATGATTCTGAATATCCTGCTCCGGAAATTTCTGCTGGCGACCCCTTGTCTGTTCCCAGGGTTTTTATTTTTAATGCAATTCATTTTT
Source organism: Candidatus Zixiibacteriota bacterium (assembly GCA_034659415.1). Taxonomy (GTDB): domain Bacteria; phylum Zixibacteria; class MSB-5A5; order GN15; family FEB-12; genus QNAD01. Next base: position 9,232 of record JAYEHE010000253.1, read on the forward strand.
TTAATAAAGTTAGATGGTCAAGGCTTTTCAATCCCATCTCATAGTATAGGTTGAAATGAAAAATTCAATATTTATTATATTTTTGATTTTTCTGGGATGTATAATTTCATCTGTTCATGCTGAACCGGCTTTTGAAGTTTCAGAAACAGCTTTTAATTTTGGCAAAGTCAGTCAATCCGTCAATGTAAGTCATACTTTTTGGATTAAATCAACCGGTGATGATACGCTTATAATATCAAAGGTTAATCCGGGGTGTGGTTGTACAAGAGCGCCGATTCAGGATACGATTCTTGCTCCGGGCGATAGTACCAGCTTAAAAATATATTTTGATACTAGAAGGTACAAAGGGCATGTTATTAAAAAGCCCTCATTTTTTACAAATGCATCGGATAAAGCATTTTTTATTAAGATTCTTTCCGAACCGCTTTCTGATCCTACTATTGTTCATCCCATATTAATTGACCCGATTAAAATTGATGTCTCTCAGTTTACGGAAGCAGTTAGGAGAATTTCAGAGTTTAACATTATTAATAAAGGTGCCGTAGATTACGAAGTTTACTTGATTGATAAACCAGAAAATGATTTTGATATTAAACTCCCCAAAATTATCAAAGCAGGGGATACTGCTATTGCAAAAATTATTGTCAGAGATGAATCAATCGAAAAACATTTTCAGCATTCATTTACTGTAGAATTTAATGATGATAATAGGACTCGATATACTATTCCAGTCCGGAGATTATATCGAAATGTTCCTAAAAGATAGTTATTTGCAAAAAAATCACAAAATACCTTTTTGTTTGATTATTGGGAATTATTAGCGTTATTCCATAATTAATGTATAGAATAAAAGCGACAAATTTATTTAAAAGGTTTAGGAACCTCAAAGTTCTTAAAGATATTAATTTTGACCTTACTACTGGGGATTCGATGGCTATTGTCGGTCGAAACGGTTCAGGGAAATCAACTTTACTTCAGGTCTTATTATCTATTTATACGCCTACAAAAGGGAAAGTAGAATATTTTTCAGATGAAAAAATTATGGATGATAGTCAGATTCGCTCTCAAATAGCATTGGTTTCACCTTACCTGAATCTCTATGATCAGTTAACTGCCGAAGAAAATCTTAAGTTTTTTTCAACAGTAAGCGGGTTCAATATTACAGGTAAAGAGATTGATGTTTTGCTTAAAAGAGTTGGGCTTGGCGGTAGAGGATTGGATTATGTCGGCGGATATTCATCGGGAATGAAGCAAAGATTAAAATATGCTGCGGCGTTATTGAAGAATCCAGGCTTTCTCTTTTTGGATGAACCTACTTCGAATCTTGATGACCAAGGGAAAGAAATTGTATTTAATATAATAGAAGAATTTAAACCGCTATCAATAGTGATTATTGCAACCAATGAAAAGGAGGAGTACCGTCTTGTCGAGAAGCAACTCCGGGTTGATTAATAAAACACTTGCCGTATATGCAAAAGATATGCGTTTGGAATTTAGAACCAAATATGCTATCAATGCTATTTTACTCTTTGGTATTTCAACTTTAGCGGTAGTATCTTTCTCATTAGGTCAATCCGGCCTTTCACCTCAATTATTGGCGGCATTATTTTGGGTGGTGATGTTTTTTTCGGCAATGTCAGGTCTGGCACAAGTATTTATACGTGAAGAGGAGACTGGCACATCATTAGCATTAAAACTTAGTGCGGATCCAGAGCCAATATATTTTGGGAAACTATTTTTCAATCTGACATTAATGTGTATTATGACTTTTGTAATTACGCCTGTTTTTTTTATTTTCACCGATGCACCGACTGATAATTTACCAGTATTTTTTGCAATTTTAATTCTGGGTGTTTTTTGTCTTTGTGCTGCAACAACTTTAGTAGCGGCAATAATTGCCAGAGCTTCTGTCAAAGGAGCTTTATTTTCGGTAATGTCGTTTCCTATAATGCTTCCGTTACTTATGGTATTGGTCAAAGGTTCGGAAAAAGCATTAAAAAATCAACCGCTTACTGAAATTGCTACCGAGTTGCAATTCCTTGTCTCATTTACAGTTATCATGATAGTTCTATCAAGTTTACTTTTTAAATTTGTATGGCAAGATTAGGAAAAATTTCACAAGAAAATGGACAATTTATCTCCGAATTTTGTTGGTTTTTTTATATTTTGGGGTATAATGATTATAAGAAAGTGAAAGGAATTAGTTTTTAATATGTGGTGGAAATGGTTGTTGTTTGTAGGTATGGGAGTGATGATTTATTTCAGTTTTGCTACGCCTGCACCTCAGAAAATGATTGGGGAAGCCAGTCGGGTATTCTATTACCATATTCCACAGGCATGGATTTGTGTATTAGCTTTTTTGATGTCTATGATTTACTCTATTAGATATCTTAAAACGAAAGATATAAATTTTGATGATAAAGCTTCCGAAGCCGCCCGATTAGGTTTTATATTCTGTGTTCTGGCAACTGTAACCGGCTCGATATTTGCCAAAGTTACATGGGGCTCATTTTGGAATTGGGATCCAAGAGAAACATCAGTTTTTATTCTTTTACTTATTTATGCCGCTTAT
>JAYEHE010000254.1:0-11802 GCA_034659415.1 Candidatus Zixiibacteriota bacterium
AAGAAATTTGGAGAAATCTACGGATTTTAAATTTCTTTATTAAAATTTAGTAAGTAAGGGCGGAACTCTTTAGCAGTTCCGCCTTTTTGGCAGAACCGCTTCGGGTTCTGCCCTACGATACTTTATTGAATCAGGTAAAAAAATTCCCAAGAATATGAGCAAATTGATGGATAGTTTACATGAATCACTTTTCGATGTGAAATTATGGAAAATATTTTATGATAGTATTAATAGAGAATTTTCAATAATATCAGGAACAACTCAAGATATTATCGAATAATCGTAGTTGGAAAAAAATAATTACCAACAATTATCTATTAAAAGGGATTTTAACATATTTTCATTTAATAAAAGCAGATAATTTATATAATAAAATAATTGCCAAGTATATGTTAAAAATTGTAACTTTATAAAAATTATTATAAATGTATGGAAAACAGGATAAATTAAATATATGCGTGCAATAATTATTGGTGGTGGTGTTGTTGGTTATTCATTAGCAGAACAACTTTTAAAGGATAAACATGAACTCTCATTAATTGAAGCTGATCCTGAATTATGCCAGCAACTATCGGAAAAATTAGATTTACAGATATTAAACGGCTCAGGAACTTCATCTAATCTGCTCAAACAAGCAGGATTAGAACATGCTGACATGATTATAGCAGTAACCCCTAACAACGAAACCAATTTGTTGGTTTGTGCTTTTGCGGCTCAATTTGGAGTGAAACAAAGAATAGCCCGTTTGCGTGGCAAAGAATATGATTCTGATCATAGTTTTATTGATTTGGAAAAATTAGGAATTACATCATTGATTCAACCGGAAAAAGTAATGGCTGAACATATTATGCAGTATGTTGAAACTCCTCATGCTAAAGATACGGCTAATTTTGAAAATGGTCGAATTTTGATGCGGGCTTATCAAGTAACTAAAGATATGGAAATTACCGGTAAAACTCCAAAAGAAATTAGAACGATGATTGATCCCTTTGTAGTTTTATTTTCTGCAATTATCAGGGACGGTGTAGGAATGATTCCGGATGGAGATACAAGAATCGAAGCAGGTGATCTGGTTTACTCTTTGTTTCCCAGAGAATCATTGGAACGCTTTTTAAAACTGATGGCTATTGAGACCAAAAATCGTAAAATTATAATGACTGGTGACAGTTATGCCACAATAGAGTTAGCTCGAACTTTTGATAAAACCGATTATCACGTTACCTATGTTGATCCCAATAAAGACCACGCCGAAAAAGCTGCAGCTGAATTTAACAATGTGGAAGTACTTAACGGAGATTGTACATCAATAGAATTACTTAGAGAATTAAATATAGATAAAGCATCGTTTTTTATATCTGTCTCCGATGAAGTCGATTATAATATGTTATCTGCGGTATTGGCTAAAAACGAGGGTGCTCATGAGGTTATTACATCAACTACAGAGCTACACCACAATCAGCTTTTTCATTCAATTGGTATTGACCATATTATCAATCCAAGATTAACAACTGCCAGAGAAATTTTAGAAACAATTTCCAAAGGACATATCGGCAATAAAGTAAAACTATCAAATGTAGATATTGAAGCTATACGGTTTTTGGTAAACTCCGACAGTGATATTGCCGGGATGAAAGTTAAAAAAATTGCCAGTAAACTTAAAAAAGGAACAATTATCGGAATTATTATCCGTGAAGACAGAATTATTATTCCTGATGGAGAGACAACACTCGAAATAGATGATCATATCATAATGATTACTCATAATAAGAATCTCCCTTTCCTTTCAAAACTGTTTAAACCTCATAAACTCTTTAGGCGGAGCTAACAGTGCACAAGACAGCCGTTGCATACACTATAGGGAAAATTATGCAGGTTATGGGACTGATGCTTCTTATCCCTCTTTTTATTGCTATTAATGATATGCCTCTGTTTGAGTTCAATTTGTTATTTTCCAATGCAGAAACCTTAGGTTTTATCTTTGCAATATTGTTTGCTTTAATTTTTGGCACAACTTTATCAGTTTTATATAGAAAAAGTCGTAATCTTCAGGGAATTAAAGAAGGATATGCAATTGTCTCTTTTGGTTGGATGTCACTAACTTTTATTTGTTCAATCCCCTTCTTTTTATATTTCCTGTCAGTACGCGATCTGAATAGCACTGGTTTTTTTCTACTTTTTACCGATAGTTTTTTTGAAGTAATGTCAGGTTTCACTACCACTGGAGCAACTATTCTCACCAATATCGAAGCTGTACCACGATCATTGTTATTTTTAAGAGCCTTGACCCATTGGCTGGGCGGGATGGGTATTATCACTCTGGCGATGGTGATATTTCCTGCAATGGGAGTAGTCGGATATCAGATGTTCAAAGGCGAAGTCCCCGGACCAACCACAGAAAAGCTCTTTCCACGCTTGGCTCATACTGCCACAACTCTCTGGGCGGTTTATGCTCTTTTAACTGCGGCTGAAACGGTTCTACTTTTATTTGGTGGGATGAATTTATTTGATGCTGTTTGCCATTCTTTTGCAACCATGGCAACCGGTGGTTTCTCAACAAAAAATGCATCAATTGCTGGTTTCAATTCTGACTATATTGAATGGGTTATAACTCTATTTATGTATTTTGCAGGAATTAATTTTCTGTTGCATTTTAAAGCTCTTCGTGGAAATTTTATTTCAATGTTCAAAGATAAAGAATTTCAATTTTACACTTATGCCATATTGGGAACAATTGTTATTTCCACAATTATTTTGCATTATAATGGTTTGGCACCAATAGAAACTGCCGCAGATTCTTACCGTTTTAATGCAGGTTCCGATGTGGAATTTGCTCAACACTATCAACATCAAAGCAATAATATTGCATCTTTGTATGACACTTTTAGGGCAGCATCGTTTCAATCATTGGCAATTATAACCACAACCGGATTTGTAACCGCAGATTTTGATTTATGGCCAAATTTTTTGAGATTTCTTTTAGTTTTTCTGATGTTTTTCGGAGGATGTGCTGGATCTACCGGTGGGGGTATGAAAATAGTTAGAATTATGATTATTTTTAAAGTCGGATTAAGAGAACTTAGAAAATTAACCCAGCCCCGATTAGTAGCTCCATTAAAGATTGACAAACAGGTAATCGATGACTCTAAACTAATAAATGTTGTCTCTTTTGTCCTGCTTTTTATTATTCTTTTTGTAATAACTTCCGCTTTGATGACTTTGTTTGTTCCAGACCTTACTACAGCCGTAACTTGTTCAATCGCAACTATTGGAAATATTGGACCTGGTTTGGCTGGCATTGGTGCTGTGGAAAATTACGGTTGGATTCCTATCCCTGGCAAATGGGTTCTAATCTTTTCCATGCTTATCGGACGACTGGAAATTTTTACTGTATTGGTTATTTTGAGAGTTGCTGTTTGGCGTAAGTAATATTTCCATCAGGTTATTCTTGTAATATTTCATTAACAATTTGTTATCTTTTTGTATTATTGTTCGTATAATATTTTAACTAAAATTTGGAGATTACTTTTTTGAGAATACTATTTTTATCAATTTTTTCCACTGTAGCCATATTAATTTTAGGATTTATTGAAGTAATTTTATTAAAATATCTCAATAAAAACTGGTGGGGAAACAAATATATTAAATCTGCCGCTATTGGATTACCAATTTTTGGGACGATTATGGTTATACTCTGGGGAATGGCGGCTTATAATCAAATAAAATCTCTCTATGCGGTTGTTGCTATTCTGGCTGTAATGACATTTATTCTCGAAGTTTGTCTTATGCTTTCTCTGCCTTTATCTGGGATATTTCAATATATCAACAGGAAAATTGATAAATTTAAAAAAGCAAAAACTCAAAATAGTCCTATAGATAATCATCGCCGTATCTTTCTTAAAGGTACTGCAGTTGCTCTACCTTTGGTAACAATTACCTCTGGAGTAAGTGGTTTTGCCCACGCTTTTTCTCCTGTTAAAGTTTACGCAAGAGAGTTTTACTATAGTAATCTCCCTGATAATTTGGAAAATTTTAAAATTTTGCACCTTTCTGATCTTCACTTAAGACAATACGGAGATATCGATTCTCTTATCTTTACATTGGAAAATGCAGAAAAATTTGATATCGATATAACTATGGTTACCGGTGATATTGCCGATGATTTAAAACTTCTCCCTGATACATTAAGAATTTTAGAACAATTTAAGTCAAAACATGGCGTTTATGCTTCACTTGGAAATCATGAATATTTTAGAGGATTAAGTAAGGTAAAAAAAGAATTTGCAAAAACCAATATCCCTCTTTTAATAAATAATCATAACCGAATTATTATAGATAAATCACCAGTTTTCATAGGGGGAATTGATGATCCCGTCAGTATGGGAGCCAAAGATTATTCCTTTTATGTGAAAAATATTGACCATACTCTCTTAAATAGTAAGACCGATGACTTCACAATTTTAATGAGTCACAGGCCGGATGCCCTTGATTATTCAGCTCAAAGAGGGATAAATTTGGTTCTTGCCGGACATACTCATGGGGGACAAATAGGTTTTAATAGTCGTTCAATTTTCGAACCGATCTGGGCAGATCGTTACCTATGGGGAAAGTATTTCATAGGGGAAACTCAACTTTATACTTCATCAGGAATGGGGCATTGGTTCCCATTTAGACTGGGGTGTCCCACTGAAGCACCGGTAATTACACTCAAAAAAGGTAAAAATCATCAGATAAATTTGTAATTTCTCTATGAAAACTATCAAAAATAATTAAAATTATTTTTGATTTTGTTAAATTTTTTCTTGCATAAAAAAATAAAAAAAGATTATGTTCCTCTATGGAAGAAAATAAAGTATATTTATTATTCAATGCGAATGTTAAGTAATTTTAAAAACCATAAAACCAATTGCTAAAGGAGCAACACTCATGGCAGTAAAAAAGAAAACGGCTAAGAAAAAAACCACAGCCAAAAAAAAGGTCGCTAAGAAAAAAGTAGCCAAAAAAAAGGTAGCTAAGAAAAAAGTCGTTAAGAAAAAGGTAGCCAAGAAAAAGGTAGCCAAGAAAAAAGTAGCCAAGAAAAAGGTAGCCAAGAAAAAGGTAGCCAAGAAAAAGGTAGCCAAGAAAAAGGTAGCCAAGAAAAAAGTTGCTAAGAAAAAAGTCGTCAAGAAAAAAGTAGCTAAGAAAAAATCAAAGCGTAAACCAAATGCTGCTTTTATGCGTCCAATGACTTTATCTCCTGAACTTGGAGCTATTGTTGGCAACAAAAAAATGCCGCGTACTGAAGTAACAAAAAAACTCTGGGCTTACATCAAGAAACATAAACTTCAAGACAATAAAAACAGACGGATGATTAACGCCGATGAAAAACTGGCTAAAATCTTCGGTAGAAAAAAACAAGTCAATATGTTTGAAATGACCAAATTGGTTAGTAAACATATCAGTTAAAATCTGAATTTACATATTATTTAAAAAGGCTGGTTCTTCCAGCCTTTTTTTTTGTAATAATGTTTACAAATCAAAGTCTTGTTCTTATAATTATGAAAATATAAGGAGTAAATCATGAAGTTCTCTGTCAATTATTTTAAATTATTTCTAATTTTCATTCTGATTTCTGTTTTTTCAGCTTGCAGTGTAAATCAAACAGTTGAGATCCCTCCTCCACCTGAAACAAGAGTTAACACTGTTATTGATACTCTCCATGGACATGCCATAGCCGATGATTACCGTTGGCTTGAAGAACAATACAGTGATGAAACCAGACAATGGATTGATATGCAAAATAATTATACCCGTTCTATCTATGACCAGTTACCTGTAAATAATAAAATAAGTAATCGTGTTACCGAATTGATGGAAGTGGATTATGTTAGTACTCCAAGATATAAAAACGGAAAATATTTTTATTATAAGCAAACCGCAAATGATGATTTGTACACAATCTATTACAAGAAAAATTTTGATGCTCCTGAGGAAGTTCTGATAGACCCTCATCCGATGAGCGAAGATCATTCGGTAAGTGTTGAAATTATTGATATTTCTGATGATGGTGAAATTCTTGTTTACGGTATTCGTAAAGGAGGAGATGACCAACTTGAGATAAGATTACTGGATGTAGCCACCAAAAGGGATTTGCCGGACATTCTCCCAACAGATTTTTATTATTCCAATGTTACCATCACCAGTAACAACAAAGGGCTATTCTATTTTAAAAATTCAACAGAAATTGGGCCGCGTGTTTATTATCATCAAATTGGTACCGAATATTCAAGTGATAAAATGATTTTTGGTAAAAATTCAAAACCTGGCGAATTTATATCTGTTTCACTATCGGTAGATGGACGTTATCTGTTTCTCTCAGTTAGTCCCAATAATGGCAAGCCGATGAATCTTGTTTATTACAAAGATTTAACAAAGAAAACCAAAATTAAACTTCTGACCAACAATATTGAAGCTCACTTTTATCCTTCGGCAGTTAGCAATATCGTTTATCTTCAAACAGACTGGCAAGCCCCCAATTGGAAAATTATGAAAGTTGATTTGAATAGCCCCGATGTTAAAAATTGGGAAGAAGCAATTCCAGTATCTGACTTAGTCATAAGAAATTTTACTCTATCAGATAAAAAGCTTTGTGTGACTTATCTTGATTCTGTAAAATCAAAAGTTTCTATTTTTTCAGGTCAGGGGGAATTTGTTCAGGATATCACATTCCCAACTTTAGGCAATGTCAGTTCAATTTCAGGTAATTGGAATAATGATGAAGCTTTTTACAGTTTTTCTTCTTATAATTTACCCAGAACCATATATCGCTTTGATCATAAAACTTCAAAATCTGAAATCTGGTTTGAATCCAAACAAAAAGTCAATAGTGATGATTTTGTAGTCAAGCAAGTGTGGTTTGAATCTAAAGATGGCACTAAAATTCCGATGTTTATCGCTCATAAAAAAGATATTCAACTAAACGGAAAAAACCCTACTCTGATGAATGGATACGGTGGCTTTAACGCTATTATTTCACCTCGTTTTAGTGTTACTCATCTTACATGGATGGAAAACGGAGGTATATATGTTGATGTTAATCTCAGGGGCGGCGGTGAATTTGGTGAAGCATGGCATAAAGCTGGTAAATTTGAAAATAAGCAAAACACATTTGATGATTTTATATCTGCCGCAGAGTGGTTGATTAAAAATAAATATACAAGCTCTGAACATCTTGCTATCAGGGGTGGAAGTAACGGCGGCTTATTGGTAGGTGCCTGTTTAACTCAAAGACCGGATTTGTTCAAGGCAGTTATTTGCACTTATCCTCTTTTGGATATGCTTCGTTATCAGATGTTTTTAGTTGGTAAGTTTTGGGTAAATGAATACGGGTCTGCAGAAAAACAGGAACACTTTGAATATATCTATAAATATTCCCCATACCATCATGTCAAACCAAACACTAATTACCCTGCAGTACTTTTTATAACCGGCGATGGTGATACACGGGTTGACCCCTGCCATGCCCGTAAAATGACAGCTCTATTACAAGCCAATAATAGCTCTAATAACCCAATAATGTTACGCTATGAGATAAAAGCTGGACATTCTGGAGGTAAACCTAAAAGTGAAATTATCAAAGAAGTTGTAGAAGATTTGAATTTCCTTTTCTGGCAACTAAAATAAAAAAATTGAGGATGTAAAAACAGGTATCTTTTTACATGCTTATTTAATTTTCCCTTTAAATATGAAGTTAATAGTGATATATTGAATTAGAAATTGAAAAAATGATTTGCTTTATTTGAGTAATTTTATACTATGTACATGTTGTGAAATAATTCACATATAAGAAGTGAGAGACATAATGTTAAAGATAAAACCATTTCAGGGATTAAGGCCACATGTTGATTATTCACAAGAAGTTGCCTCTCCTCCCTACGATGTATTGAGCAGTGATGAAGCCAGAAAGTTAGTGAAAGATAACCCGCATTCTTTTTTAAGAATTAATAAACCTGAAGTCGATTTTGCTGAAAACGAACAAATTGAAGATAATCGAATTTATGAAAAAGGACTGGAAAATCTTAACCGATTTATTGCCGATGAACTTATGATTTTGGATTCCAAGCCATGTTATTATTTATACCGTTTAACCTGGCAGGAAAAATCACAAACAGGGCTGATTTGTTTAACATCGGTCGAAGATTATAATCAAGGGAAAATAAAAAAACATGAACATACCAGGCCGGATAAAGTAACAGATCGTGCTCAACATATCATGACATTAAATGCTCAAGTCGGTCCGGTTTTCTCTATTTTTGATAAAAATGAAAAATTATTAGAAGTTTTCAAAAAAGTATCTGACACAAAACCGACAGTTGATTTTACAGCCGAAGACAGTGTTCATCACTCGTTATGGGTTATTGATAATAATGACGATATCAATAAAATCACTTCAATATTTACTGAAATCGATTCTATTTATATCGCTGATGGACATCATCGAAGCGAAGCCGCTTCTGAAGTATGTAAATTGATGAAAGAAGAGAACGCTAATCACACTGGCGAAGAAAGTTATAATTTTTTCTTGAATGTCATTTTTTCTGCCGATGAATTACGGATTTTACCATACAACAGGATAGTAAAAGATTTGAATGGTTTATCAGAAGATAAATTTATTGAAGCTATTAAAAAGAATTTTAGTATTACAAAATCAGAAACACCGATTGAACCATCACAAAACCATGAAATCGGAATGTATATTAAAAATCAATGGTACAAATTAAATATCAAAGAAGATAGTTTTGATAAAAATAATCCTTCTGAATCAATTGATGCCGCTATACTATTTGATAATTTAATAAAACCTGTGCTTGGTATTGAAAATATCAGAACAGACAAAAGAATTGATTTTGTGGGTGGTATCAGAGGGAATAAAGAACTAATCAAGCTGGTTGATTCCGGGGATTGGGCGGTTGCATTTTCTATGTATTCCGTATCAGTGCAACAATTAATAGAAGTTGCTGATGCCAATTTGGTTATGCCTCCTAAATCAACATGGTTCGAACCAAAGCTTAGAAGCGGAATGGTTATAAATATTTTAGATAATTAACAAAAGGATTCAATGATGCTGATACTTATTTCTGACTCTTTCAATAAATCGCTCCCTGAAAAATTAAAAAAATTCGGCGAGGTAACCGATGATAAAAATAGGCTTTCCGAAGCGGAAATTGTTTTAATCCGGAGTAAAACCAAAGCAACCAAAGAGTATATTGATTCTGCCCCTAACCTGAAGTTGATACTTCGTGGAGGAGTAGGTCTTGATAATGTTGATATTCAATATGCTGTTAGTAAAGGTATCCAGGTTAAAAATACTGCTGAGGCATCAACAACCGCCGTAGCAGAGCTTGCTTTTTCTATGATGATGGGCTTGGCTAATCAGGTTAATTTTGCCGATAATTCTATGAGGGAAGGTAAATGGCTAAAAAAAGAAATTAACCGAGTTGAATTATATGGGAAAACTTTAGGTATTCTCGGAATGGGTCGTATAGGTACATCCCTGGCAATAAGAGCAAGGGCGTTCCAAATGAGAGTTTTGGCATGGCATCCCGATGTTCATTTTTCAGATTTTGCAGAAATTAGGCCAACCCTTGATGAAGTTTTAAAAGAATCAGACTTTATGTCTGTTCACATTCCATTGTTAGATGAAACAGCAGGAATGATTAATAAAGAGAAACTATCTCTTTGTAAAAAAGGTGCATTTATAATCAATACCGGTCGTGCAAAGGTTGTCAATGAAAATGACGTAGCAGAATCTTTAAAAAGCGGACATCTTGGAGGTTATGCAACCGATGTTTGGCAAAAAGATCCTCCCGATGGTTCTCCTTTGTTTGAAGCTCCAAATTGTTTATTCTCTCCTCACGTAGGTGCTTCAACTCAAGAAAACATGACCAGAATTGGAATCGTGATGGAAATGCTTATTGACTCATATATTAAAGAAAAGAATAAAGGATAAAATTATGTCTAATAGAGCTTTAAATTTTAATGCAGGACCCGCTACTCTTCCACTTGAAGTATTGGAAAAAATTAAAGAAGAAATGCTTGATTATGATGGTTGCGGGATGTCGGTCATGGAAATGTCGCATCGTTCTGCTGAATTTGATTATATAAATAATCAGACGATAAAACTTTTCAAAGAACTTCTCGGTTTAAACGATAACTATCAAATACTTTTTCTTGGCGGTGGAGCTTCAACTCAATTTGCAACTGTCCCATTAAATTTTCTGCATTCCGGAAAAACTGCGGCTTATGTTGACACTGGAGCGTGGTCCTCTAAAGCAATAAAAGAAGCTAATCTGATTGGTAATGTAGATGTGGTTGCTTCATCGAAAGAAGAAAACTTCTCCTATATTCCAAGTCTCGCCAACCTTAATTTATCGTCTGACACAGCATATTTACATTTAACATCCAATAATACAATTTTTGGAACTCAAATTCATGATTTCCCTGACACCGGTGAAATCCCATTAGTGTGTGATATGTCATCGGATATTGCCTGCAAAAAATTAGATTATAATAAATTTTCCCTGATTTATGCTGGAGCACAAAAAAATATGGGACCGGCAGGAGTAACAATTGTTATTATAAGAGATGATTTTCTTGAGAAAGCGACTGACCAAATACCTATTATATCACGCTATAAGACACACGCTGAGAAAAATTCTCTATACAACACACCTCCTGCTTTTGCAGTTTATAACGTCATGTTGGTTCTTGAATGGATTAAAGACAAAGGCGGATTAGAAGCAATAGAAAAAAATAATCTGGCTAAAAAAGATAAGATTTATCAAATGATAGATAATAACCAAGACTTCTACAAAGGAGCCGTAAAACAAGACAGCCGAAGCTGGATGAATGTCACTTTGCGTTTACCAAACGAAGATTTGGATAAGAAATTTATTTCCGAAGCAAAATCTGCTGGCATGGTAGGTTTGAAAGGGCATCGCTCGGTAGGAGGCGTCAGGATTTCTACATACAATGCTCAAACTTTGGAAAATATAGAAACACTGATCCAATTTATGGAAGATTTTAAAAAGAATAATTCGTAAATAATATATATCTGACAAATTAAAAGCAGGATACATAAATGTATCCTGCTTTTTTGTTAGTTCTCCCTCCCTTTTCCCCGCATAATCATTGTAATATATATACAACCTTCTCTGAGTGACTTTTTTTAAAGGCAGGCAGTTACGCCTGCCTTCGGTTAACAGCCAACACAAACTCATTGACTGATTATCAATCCGGCTAACCGAATCAATATTCGTCAAAGTGCCCGTTCCCATTAATATTGGCTGTCCTTATCCGGAGTTTATGAAATTCTTTTGAATTACAAAATTCCGGATATCCTCTGAGGCACATCATCCCAAAAGATGATGCAATATATCTTTCTAAAGAACTATCAAAATTGATATTCTTATTTTACTCTCCTAAAAGAGCAAATTTGAAAGATAAACTCAAACCAATTACAAAAACTTTAACAATGTTATTTGATTATAAAAAAAGACTGCTAAGTCTTAACGCTACTCCTTTGTCAAAAAAAGAATTTAATTTATTAAAACGTTAGCAAGTTTAGAATCGAATATTAAATATTCCTTATATTTGTTGTACGCAGTTAGTATATAACATTATCTTATTTATGTCAATAGAAAAATTAGCTATTCATTTTCAGAATTTTTATTCTTTTTGCTGCCTTTATAAATTTCATATTTCATCAGGCGACACTCAATCGGGCCATTAAATAATTTTATACGGCGTGAGGCTTTCAATCCTATT
>JAYEHE010000255.1:0-2778 GCA_034659415.1 Candidatus Zixiibacteriota bacterium
CGAAGGTGTAACTGATACTGATTTAGTATTGACTGTAACCCAGATGCTTCGTGAAAAAGGAGTGGTAGGAAAATTCATTGAGTATTTTGGACCTGCACTGGATGAGTTGACTCTGCCGGCTAAAGCGATGGTAGCTAATATGGCACCGGAATATGGGGCTACTATGGGATATTTCCCAATTGATGCAGAAACTCTTAACTATCTTAAATTGACCGGACGTACCGATGAAGAAGTTGAGTTAGTTGAAAAATATAGCAAACAGCAGATGCTATATCGTGAAAAAGGCTCTCGTGCACCAGAATTTACTGATATAATTGAATTGGATATTTCAAAAGTTCAACCATCACTTTCCGGTCCAAAACGACCGCAGGACAAAATCAATCTTTCTGAGATGCAATCATCTTTCAAGGCAGATTTAAACAGACCAGTCAGTGAACGCGGATTTGAACTTCCAGCGGAAAAACAAAAAACAAAAGTCTTAATCGAAGAAGGCATAAATTTTCCTATTGGTCATGGAGCAGTTGTAATTGCCTCAATTACATCCTGTACTAATACATCTGACCCAACAGTTTTGATTGCCGCCGGACTGGTAGCCAAAAAAGCGGTCGAAAAAGGTTTAAAAACAATGCCGTTTGTTAAAACATCTCTTGCCCCTGGTTCAAGGGTTGTTATGGAATATCTGAAAAAATCAAAACTTATAGAACCATTGGAAGCTCTTGGATTTTACAATACTGGTTTTGGTTGTGCCACTTGTATTGGCAATTCCGGTCCTCTTCCGGATCCGGTTGTTGATGCTATTGATACCGGTGAATTGGTAGCGGCGGCGGTTTTATCCGGCAATAGAAATTTTGAAGGACGCGTTAGTCCTCATACTAAAGCGAACTATTTAGCTTCTCCCCCATTGGTAGTTGCTTATGCAATCGCTGGAACTGTGGATATAAATCTTATTACTAATCCAATCGGAAAAGATAAAAATGGCAAACCTGTTATGCTAAAAGAAATCTGGCCCACCCAAAAAGAAATTCTGAATGTAATCAAACAGTCTATATCACCTAAGATGTTCCGTGAACAATACAACTCGGTTTTTGATAGCAACCTAACATGGAATGCTATTGAAAGCCCGGATTCTGCTTTATATGAATGGAACGATGCTTCAACTTATATTCAATATCCACCATTTTTTGAAAATATGCCCCATGAGCCATCGGAGATAAATGACATAAACGATGCCCGTGTTCTGGCGATGCTGGGTGATTCTATCACAACCGACCATATCTCCCCCGCCGGAGCCATCACAGCAGATTCACCAGCCGGAAAATTCCTGATCAATAATAAAGTGGAATTTGCTGATTTTAATAGCTATGGTTCCCGTCGTGGAAATGATAGAATTATGACCAGAGGTACATTTGCCAATATACGGCTTCGCAATCAATTAGCCCCCGGTACTGAAGGAGGCGTAACTGTTCATATGCCGGACAATGAGCAAATGTCTATCTATGATGCCGCCATAAAATATAAAAAAGAAAATGTACCGCTTGTAGTTTTAGGCGGTAATGATTACGGGATGGGTTCATCGCGTGACTGGGCGGCTAAAGGAACCAACTTGCTTGGTGTTAAAGCTGTGTTAGCCCTAAGTTTTGAGCGGATCCATCGTTCCAATCTGGTTGGAATGGGCGTTATGCCTTTGCAATTTAAAGATGGCGAGACCAGAGAATCATTGGGCTTGAACGGAACCGAAATTTATTCGATTACCGGTTTGTCTAATGACATGAAACCTAAACAGGAAGTAACCGTTAAGGCAGTATCACCAGATGGTGAGAAGACATTTAAGATGATTGCCCGTGTGGATACGCCGGTTGAGATTGATTACTATCGTCATGGTGGAATTTTGCAAATGGTCTTAAGACAGCTATTGAAATAGGTGACAGAGTTGCTTTGAATGACATCGTCACTTAGATTTTTTTAAATTTTAGATTATTTAATAATGGGCAGTCCGCCTTAGCGGACTGTCCTACTTTATAATTTTGTGTCCGTTGAATCTTCAGATTCAACGAGAAAGTGGGCGAATCTGAAGATTCACCCATCACGTAACTCGAAAAGTTCTAACATGTTCTCCCTCCAACTACAATTTTTTGCATTTCATAAAATTCTGCTATCAACTTGACTATTTAACCACTCATATGTTTATTAACTAAAATTTGAGAATCTAATCTTAGCCAGAAGGTAATTGTATGTCACAAACAGCTACAACCCCCGGAACCGGACAGGAAAGTCTGCTCAAACAAATGAGCTCACTAAACAAGCCGTTCTGGATGGTTAACATTATGGAAATGTTTGAGCGGTTGGCGTATTACGGCGTTCGGGTCGTGATTCCTATTTATATTGCTCAGGCAGATGAAATCAACGGACTTCAATTCACCCAAACAGACAAAGGGATTATCTTTTTCTGGTGGGCAATTTTTCAATCTATTACGCCAATGTTTTCCGGCGGGTTTGCCGATCGTTATGGATTTAAAAAAACTATTGCTGTCTCAATCGCAATCAAGGTGCTTGGTTATATTCTGATGGCAACCCAAACCGAGTTCTGGCCCTTCTTGATAGGCTGTTGTACTTTGGCACTTGGCACGGCTATATTCAAGCCGGGCGTGCAGGGAACGATGGTGCAGACTATTACTAAAAAGAATTCATCGGTTGGCTGGGGAACGTTTTATATGCTGGTTAATGTGGGCGGGTTTCTTGGTCCACCGTTGGCGCATTTTCTTTATGGCATTTCGTGGC
>JAYEHE010000256.1:0-2769 GCA_034659415.1 Candidatus Zixiibacteriota bacterium
GCCAAATCGGCAATTGTTCGCGATACTTTTAAAATTCTATCATAAGCCCGGGCAGAAAGCCCTTGTTTTGAAATTGCCATTGACAATAGGGATTGTGACTTATCATCTATTTTGCAGTACTTTCTGGTATCTTTTGATTCCATATGAGCATTACAGAACAGATTTGATTCATCCGAGAATCTTTCCGATTGTATATCTCTGGCAGAATTTACTCTTTGGCGAATTATTTCAGATTTTTCCCCACAAGTTTCCGAGGATAGATCTTTAAACTTCACCGATGGAACCGTAATGTGAATATCAATTCTATCCATCAACGGTCCTGAAATTCGTGACATATATCTTTGAATCTCACTGGTTGAACAATTGCAGTCATGCTTAGGGTCACCATAATACCCACAAGGGCAAGGATTCATAGCGGCGATTAACATGAAATTTGCAGGATAAGTAAGTGTAGTCAAGGCTCTGGAAATAGTAACCTGATAATCCTCCATCGGCTGACGAAGCATCTCCAATATATCTTTTTTAAATTCCGGAAGCTCATCCAAAAAAAGTACTCCGTGATGTGCCACAGAAACTTCCCCCGGCTTTGGAATAGCTCCGCCTCCAACTAATCCGGCGTACGAAATAGTATGGTGCGGCGACTGAAATGGCCGGGTAGCAATTAAAGCTGAACCTGTAGAAAGACGCCCGGCAACAGAATGTATTTTGGTTGTTTCCAATGCTTCGTTTATAGTCATATCCGGAAGAATTGTCGGCATTCGTCTCGCCAACATTGTTTTCCCTGATCCGGGAGGTCCTACCATTATGATATTATGCCCACCGGCGGCGGCAACTTCTAAAGCTCGTTTTGATGATTCCTGCCCTTTTACATCGGAAAAATCAGTTAGATATTGATGAGCTCTTTTAAATACAATGTCTAAATCAACTTCATAAGGCTTTATAGTTTTTTCATCTTCCAGAAAATGAACTGTTTCCTGTAAAGAATTAACAGGAAATACCGGTAATGAATTAGCAATAGCCGCTTCCTTTGCATTATGTTTGGGAACTATTATTCCTTTGATACCATTATTATTTTTGAAATTCATCGCCATTGGTAAAACGCCAGGCACCGGGCGGATATTTCCATCAAGAGATAACTCACCCAAAATTATATAATCATCGCATCGCTCTCTTAAAATTTGACCGGTAGCAGATAAAATACCTACTGCAATAGGTAGATCAAATGCTGAACCTTCCTTTTTTATATCAGCGGGGGCAAGATTAATCGTCACTCTTTTAGCCGGAAACATAAAATCAGAATTTTTAATAGCCGCCGTTACTCTTTCTTTGGATTCCCTAACGGCACCTTCCGGCAATCCTACTGTAACAAATGCAGGAAGTTGTTGCTGAATATCTGCCTCAACTTCTACTTGATAGGCATCAACTCCTAATGTAGCAGATGACATAACTTTAGAAAGCATCAATAAAACTCCTTTCCCGTAAGGAATATTTATCACCACCGGTTCCAGCCCTATTAACCCCCTCGAAAAACCTCCATCTCCGACAATAGAACCGGTGGCTTTAAATTAATCCTGTAGTCACAGGGTAATATTTTGTTTGTACAATTATGCTATAGAGGACTGACAGTGGACGTCAGTATTTTTTAAATAAAAAAAGCGATGTTTAGATAAAACACCGCTTTTAACCAAAATCTAATAAATTTATTCTTCTACAAAATCTGCTATACGGTATAATTTTATTTCTTTATAAAAATCATTGTCAGTATCAAATTGATTTAAAGTTAAGGTGTCGGCATTGCTGGATTTAATTAGTGTAAATCTTCCCTTTGGAGTTGTAGTTTTGTCACAGGTGTTACAACCATACATTTCAATAGGAAGAGCATGAAGTTCACTTAAAACAACAGCATCTTCAATTACATATTTACCATCTACACGACAGATACAGTAACTTTCATCAAAATCCTTAGTCGTATCAACCTTCATAATATAAGATTCGTCTGTGAAGTTCCATATAATATTCTGCGATCTTACTTCAGCATTGGCATTACCCCAATTCGATGTAACAGAATAAGTACCTTCAAATTCACCTCTAATATCAGACTCAGATTGTAACATAATATCGCTTGAACAACTTATTAAAAGCACAAAAAATATGACAACCATCAACGCAAGCAGCAACAATTTTTTCATAACCAAAAACTCCTTTATTTCAAGTCCGACAATATAATTACACAATCTTATTTGCACAACCCCAAAATGATTATTTTACATATAAATAACGAACTAAAAACTAAAAATATAAAAAGAAAATATCCTCAATTATTTATTATAATTGAGGATTCTGTCAAAAACTAAAAACATTAAACCAAGGTCTATTTTCTTCTGATTACGACAACCCTAAAACATGATACAACAACGACATATGAGCCACAAAGTATTTCTGTGATAAGTAAATCATAACTAATAATTACTATTATTTAGGTAAAGTGATTGACATATTAGGGAAAAAGATTATATAAAAATATAGAAGCTTGTTTTAAATTTATTTGGAATTCCCCCTCTATTTCTAAATGATTTGAGCAGGCTTCTTTTTTATCTATCTAATTTCCCTGATACTGTTTTAAAACCAGCTTCACGCCAGGCGATAATTCCGCCAGACACATTATAAACATTGATATAACCTTGCGATATTAAATAGCTGGTAGCAATACCGCTTCTTCGTCCAATTCGGCAGAAAAAATAAATTTCAGAAGATTTATCAATTGGAATT
>JAYEHE010000257.1:0-2767 GCA_034659415.1 Candidatus Zixiibacteriota bacterium
AATAAAAAGTGTGATTTTATGTGAATTTCTTTCTTTTAAACCAGAAATAAATTCCAAAAAAAATCGCCGAAGAGAAGTGAAGCTCTCCGACGAATATTAGGAAGGTAACCTAATTGTGGAACGAAATTTATAATTTACTTACAATATATACAGTTGTTAATAAACTTGTAGTTGCAGATAAAATTTCAGTAAAAGTTTTCCAGAAATATCTTTCTTTTTCAATTTTTGATGGTACGAAAATAATATCACCCAATTTGACTTTTTGTCCCAGTGCTTTTCCCCCTGATAAAATTTCACCGTTAGCTCTGATAAGTTTTGTTTCTTCTTTATCAGATCGTTTGGTGAAATTTCCAGCTCTTTTTATATAATCTTTTACTTTTATTTCAGGGGTGAATTTTATAGTACCGTTGGAACCAACTGCACCCATCACAGCTATACCTGATGGAATTGATGGAATATATAACCTGTCGTTCGGTTCTAAGACAATGTCCCCTTGTTTTCCTTTGGAAGATATCAAACGGTCCATGTCGATAATAATTCTATTTAAAGAAGATGGGTCATATTCAAATAAATTTTGTTTCACAGTATTTCCAAGGGAATCAGTTGTCAAGGGTTGTGATTTATCAACTAAACTACTTATTTTAATTCGTTCGAGATTATCACCTATTGATTCTCTTTCCAAAACAAGACCGGTCGGAAACGCATTTTGGGTGAAACCGCCAGCTCTTTCTAAAAGTTGATAGAGAGTTTCTTCTCGGCTGGTTAACATATATTCACCCGGGTATCTGACTTTCCCTTCAATATTAACAACTGGGCTGGATTGCCATTCCGGAATCTGACGAATATAAAGATGATCGCCATCATGTAAAAGGGTTTGTGATGCCTGATTGTTAGTCAAAGAGACATAAATTAATGATACATTACCCAACGAGTCTAATCTGGCAACTTCTGCCTGATGGCGTGATGCTTCTCTATTATAAGAACCAGCTAAAAATATTAAATCTTTAACCGTCATATTTTCATATAATTTATATTCACCTGGATTTTTTACTGACCCATCAACATATACCCAGCGATCCCAAAGAACTTCATCAATAGAATTAACATATACTGAATCCTGGTCTTTAAGAAGAAGATTATGGTCTGGGTTTCCTTTTAAAGCTTCATTAATATCAACGGCAATAACTTCAGTCCGCCAATCTGTGTATCTTCTGAAAATATTGACTCGCTTCATATAGACATCGTATGGCTGTAATTTAGCCTGTCTTAGTAAATCAGCAAGGTGAGTAGAGTCTTTTCTTTCATAGTATCCGGGGTGTTCAACTTTACCAAAAATTGAAATTTTATTTTTTGGTAAATCAAAAATTCCATTAATGGTCAGTCTATCCCCGTCCTGTAAGATTTCATTGTTAACGGGAATTTCACTTTCAGGATTAAGGTTCAAATCGATAACTACCCAATTTGTTCTATCAATGACTCTTTCAAGCAAAATATGGTCGAGATGGGCAGTAGGTTTGGCATTGCCGGCAAGCTCCAAAAGATTTAAAGCAGTTTCATTTTCTTTCAATTCATATATTGCTTCTCTATTTATTTCACCTCGAATTGCTACTCTTAATTTGGCAACGGGCACAAAAACAACATCATTTGATTCCAGTCTGATATTATTTGTGTTGTCTCCTTTGAGCATAAAATCATAGAGGTCAATAACGGCTTTTGTTTTACCGTTACGCATTAATTTTATATTTCTGAGAGAGCTTCTTTCATTTGGACCTTCTGCATGATAAAGAGCATTAAGCACTGAAGTAAGTGAACTTACTGTATAAACCCCTGGTTTTTTAACTTCACCACTGACAAAAATTCTGATTGATCTTATTTTTCCCAAAGAAACAGTAATCTGAAAATCAGAATAAGATTGAGATAATTTCTTTTTAACTTTTTGGGTAAATTGTTCCATGGTCAAACCCCATGCAACGACTTCACCAATTTTTTGAATAAATATTTTTCCTTCGCGGTCAATAGTAAGGTTAAGTTCTTTATCTACCCTGCCCCACAAATAGATAATGACATTATCACCCGGACCTAAAATATAATCTGAGGCTGATGCTAGCTCTTGTGGCTTTTCATAATCCTGTTTAACTTCAAAAAACTCCATTCCGAATGGTTTAAGTTCTTCAAAAGGAGTTAAACCAACACTCTCTTTTTCTTTATCAGATATATTAGTTGAACCTATTGAGTCATTTAATATTTGATATTTAAGAGGCATTTTAGCTTTTAAAGAATCATCAAGCAGATTATTATCTAACAGATTGATTTTTTCTTCATCAGTTAAAGTATCGTAAATTTCAGGACTCTTATAGTAATTGCTACTATTTTTTAGGCTGTCTGTTGAATTAACCTCAAATTCTTTTTTATATTTTTCTAAGAGGCTTTTCTTTTCTTTCTCAGACATGCTCGACAAATCCTGAGCAACAACCACCTTGAACCAATTTAGTGAAACTAAAATGATGACAAGAAGTATCAGGATTAAAAGTCTTTTGAACATTATGTTACCTTCCCTGGCAAAATAGTTCCTTCCAATAGCCGTTCCGTTCATATCACATTGCCAGTTAAGAGCAAAGAAAGTGCCAAAATTTTTCATATAATCCTAAGAGCATGAGTTGCAAAGCCTTGCAGTAACACATCAGGCTTTGTTACTCGGTTAATTGTTTTAGTTATTCTATTTAATAGAAATAGTTTCCTCACGAAAGGGAAAGTTTTTCTAATTTCC
>JAYEHE010000258.1:0-2762 GCA_034659415.1 Candidatus Zixiibacteriota bacterium
ACAACTACTCGTTTTCTATTAAAGTACTCAAGAACAAGCTTAAGATTTTAATCGTTGCTTCGGCTCCGGACTATGAAACAGGGTTCCTTAAACGCTTTTTCTCAAAGACAGATAAATACAAAGTTACTTTAGTAGTACCATCTACTAAATCTGGGAATATGGAATCAACCTTTCCATCCCGTCAGACAAAAATTAATAAGTATGATTTAATTATTTTACAAGACCCGCAGACAACATTATTGAATGATCATAAAACTATTTTAACTTCCTTCTTAGCCGACAAAGGCGGGTCTATCTGGATTTTAACCGGAGAAAATTTTGCTAAGGATAAAACTCCTAACTGGTTGAATAATTTGATGCCATATTCTTTATCAAAAAAAACCAAGCCAATTTATAGTCAATTTAATGCGATTCCTTCCGAAGATCAATTATTTCACCCAGCTGTTAGGATAGGAGAGAATCAGGAAAATATCCGTGCTAAATGGGCAGAGCTTCCTCCGTTCCAATTTTATATTCCGTGTGATATTGTAAGTGATAATGCAGTAATTTTAGCTTATAAAGAATCGTATAATCAGAATGTCAGAAAATATCCGCTGTTGGGTTTTAAGAGAACAGGACCAGGAAAAGTTTTTGTAACTTCTGCTTTTCCTTTTTGGAATTGGGGCTTTGGAAATATCGGTTTAGGGCAGGATGATGCAAGTTACGGTCAATTTCTCGAAGGTGTATCTTCATGGTTGACAGTTAAAGATGATTTTGATCCGGTGCGTGTGATTCCTCAGAAGAAAATATTCAACCGTGGTGAAAAAATTCGGTTTGACGGTTTTGCTTTTGATTTAGGTTTCAGACCATTACATGAAATTTCCGGAACTGTAAAAGTTGAATCAGAAGATAAATCTATAATTAGAGAGACAGACCTCTTGAGTCTTGGAGAAGGGAAATATTTTGCGGAATTTTTCAATTTGAATCCGGGAAAATATAAATATTCTGCTTCTATTGAAAAAGACGGAAGATTGTTAAAACAATCAAAAGGTGACATTTTAATTCAATCATTTTCATTAGAACAATTTGACCAGAGCGGTAATCCGCAAACCCTAAGAACTATTGCAAAAACAACCGGAGGAAGCTATCTTGATTATGATAACTTTGCCGATGTCCTTTCAAAGGTTGACCCTGGTTCTATTTGGGAAACAGAGCATCACGAAATCTCAATCTGGAATAAAACATGGCTGTTGCTTCTTTTTATTATAGCTTTATCTGTCGAGTGGCTTATTAGAAAAGCCAATCAGCTTCTTTAAAGAATTTTATATTGTTTTATTACTCAATAACTATCATATTCCTTGCATTAATGTTTTTAAATTATATGGAGAGTGGTATAAATGAAGATTGCAGTTATAGGTGCCGGATTAATGGGGAGAGCGGCTGTTGCGGATTTGGGGAATAATTCTGAAATTACTAAGGTTGGTGTTTTTGATATTGATAAAAAACTGGCTTCTGATATAGCAGAACGATATGGTTCGGGCAAGGCGGTAGCATCTTTTTTTGATGCTTCAGATACCGATGCCGCCGAAAAAATTCTTTCTGAATATGATGCTGCTGTATCATGCGTAACTTACAAATATAATCCCGGTTTAACCAACGCTTGCATAAATGCCAAATGCCACATGGTTGATTTGGGTGGAAATAACGATGTAGTTAATACCCAACTTGAGATGAATGACGAAGCTGAAAAAGCAGGAGTGTTGATTATTCCTGATTGCGGTCTTGCCCCTGGGATGGTTTCTATATTGACAATGGATGGATATTCTAAATTTGATAGTGTAAACTCTATTAAAATAAGAGTTGGTGGCTTGCCTCAATCACCGAGAAAACCGTTAAATTATATGATGGTCTTTTCAGCAGAAGGGTTGATAAATGAATACTGGGAGCCATGCGTTATTTTAAAAGGTGGTAAAAAAACTAATGTAAATCCGATGACAGAAATTGAAGAATTAAAATTTGAAGGGGTGGGTCAGCTGGAAGCTTTTTATACCTCGGGTGGAACTTCAACTTTACCAAATACATTTTCAGGAAAAGTAGATTTTCTGGATTATAAAACAATCAGATATCCCGGACATTGTAAACTTTTTAAGCCAATGCTTGAAATAGGATTAGCATCCAGACAGAAAATTAATGTTGACGACCAGCAAGTAGAACCAAGGGCAGTTTTCAAAGCGGTTCTTGACAAGAATTTGTCTTACGATGAGTTGGATATGGTCTTAGTACGAGTTACTTTTAATGGTCTAAAAGATGGGGCTGAAAAAGAAATTGTCTATGATATCCTCGACAGACAACAGAATAAAACATCGTTGACGGCTATGATGAGAATGACTGCTTTTCCTGCAACAATTATTGCTACTCTGGCGGCATCCGGAAGACTTGAAAAAACAGGTTGTATTCCGCAAGAATTAGCAGTGAAGCCATCGCTTTTTATTCCCGAACTTAAAAAACGAAATATCAATCTGGTTATTAAATAATAACACACGGGTGTATCAAAATGCACGATGCGTGATAGATGATCTGTAGAAGCAAAAAGATGGCAAGGCTTTTCGAGATTTGCCATACAAAAATCTTATTCTTTACATTACTTAACTAAGCCACGTTCAGAAGCTTCTATAAAATCAAGAACCGTTTTTATTTCTGGAATAATCTCAATTTCTGAATTTATTTTTTCTACTGCCTGGGTCGTATTCAAATTACTTTTGAAAAGAATTTTATATATCTGT
>JAYEHE010000259.1:0-2750 GCA_034659415.1 Candidatus Zixiibacteriota bacterium
TCGATAGTAACGCCCAGATGATTCGCTTGGCCAGTCATATCAGCAGCAACATGGTAATCAGTACCATCTTTTTTGAAATCAGAATTTCTCAAATAACACCATAAAACTGTAAACATGCCAAGTTCATGTGCTTGAGTAAACGCCTCGGATACTTCCTGCAACTGTCGCATAGATTGTTCTGAACCAAAATAAATAGTTGCTCCAACTCCAGCCGCACCAAGATTAAAAGCATTTTCCACCGATGCAAACATCACCTGATCGAATTTAGCAGGATAAGTCAATAGTTCGTTATGATTCAATTTAATAATAAATGGAATCTTATGAGCATATTTTCTGGCAACAGCCCCTAAAACACCAAAGGTAGAGGCAACAGCATTACATCCACCTTCGATTGCTAATTCGACTATTTTAGCCGGATCAAAATAAGACGGATTAGGAGCAAACGAAGCTCCTCCGGTATGTTCAATACCTTGATCAACCGGTAAAATTGAAAGATAGCCGGTTCCGGATAATCGACCGTTGTTATATATCGATTGCAACGATTTCATAACATTTGGAGTGCGGTCAGTTTGGCTTACTACTCTGTCAATAAAATCCGGCCCGGGCAAGTGTAGATTTTTTTTGTCAATTCCTTTTGCCTGATATTTCAAAAGGTCTTTACTGTCCCCTAATAAACTTTCGATTTTATTAATCATTTTTCTCTCCTGAGTTTTAATTTTATAGTTATAAAATTATAAAAAATTTTATAACTAAATTCAATAAAATAGAATAAAAAAACCCGAGTCATAAAATGAGTCGGGTTAATTAAACATAAATTTTTAAATCAAGAAAAAGATTTGATAGCGTCATCATGGCTTTCGTAATGTTCGAAAACCGAAATTAAACGGGTAATAGTAAGAATTGATTCAATTTTATCGATATTTGCTAAAACCAATCTCCCTCCGGAATTTTTAACAGTAGTCAAAGCGGAAATTAACATTCCCAAACCAACTGAATTCATCCATTCAACTTTTTTTAAATCAATAATAAAATTATTCTTATTCTGATTAATATATTCATGAATTTTTCCATGAAACATAGTTGTCTCTTCACCACCCATGATTTTTCCGGAAACATTCAAAGAGACGATATTGCCTTCCAAATTATCAGTGAATTTCATGATTTATTCCTTTTAAATAAAGTTATTTTTTCAACTAAGTACTTGCTAATATATAACCTGCAAAATTCAATATCAAGCTATTTTTAATCAGACAAATTATTCGAATTGCCTCACAAATAATCAGCAAATTCTCTTAAATTAGTAGTAAAACCAACTCCGATTGTTTGTATCTGGCACACTTGCAGTTCTTTCAGGGACGGGGCAGACGAGGTCGTCTGCCGCCCACTAAAAATCAACCCAGATTGTTTGTATCTGGCAAGTGCTCTCACTTGCAATTCTTTCAGGGACGGGGCAGACGAGGGCGTCTGCCGCCCACTAAACATTCTAATCAGTTTTTTCTTCTGTTTTTTTATCAGTTTCAGTTTCTGGAATAAACCCCATTTCGGTCCGTACCTTAGTCATTATTTCGTTATAAATTTCCGGATTATCATCTAAGAATTTTTTAGAATTTTCTCTTCCCTGACCTAACCGCTCACTACCATAAGAAAACCAGGCTCCGGCTTTTTCAACAATTCCGGCATTAACGCCCATATCAATAAGTTCTCCAGTGCGAGAAATGCCAATTCCGTAAATAAGATCAAATTCCGCATCTTTAAATGGCGGAGCTACTTTGTTTTTCACAACTCTTACCCGTGTACGGGAACCGATAACTTCCTGATTATCTTTGATAGTTGCAATTCTTCTAATATCCAATCTAACCGTTGAGTAAAATTTTAAAGCATTGCCACCGGTGGTTGTTTCCGGATTTCCAAACATAACACCAATTTTCATTCTAATCTGATTGATAAAAATAACTGATGTTTTTGATTTTGCAATAATTGCTGTTAGTTTACGAAGAGCCTGAGACATAAGTCTTGCCTGAAGTCCCATATGAGCATCACCCATATCCCCTTCGATTTCCGAACGTGGCGTCAATGCTGCCACTGAATCAATAACAATTAAATCCAAAGCTCCGGAACGTACCAGCGTTTCTGTAATCTCAAGAGCCTGTTCACCTGTATCCGGCTGAGAAATAAGTAAATTATCTGTATCTACTCCAAGAGCACGGGCATATCTGGCATCAAGAGCATGCTCAGCATCGATAAATGCAGCTGTTCCGCCAGCTTTCTGAGCTTCGGCAGTAATATGTAAAGCCATAGTTGTTTTACCGGATGATTCCGGTCCATAAATCTCAGTAACTCTTCCTCTTGGTATGCCTCCAACCCCTAAAGCATAATCTACTCCAAGAGAACCAGTTGAAATTACTTCAACAGCCATAACTTTATTGTCGCCAAGACGCATTATTGATCCCTTACCAAACGACCGCTCAATTTGAGTCAGTGCCGCATCCAATGCCTTTTCCCTGTCCGGGTTGATTACAGTTGTCGCCATATTAGACTTACCTTTCTTTATTGCCATTTTCTTTTTTTCCTTCATAAGAATTACAAATTTACCTCTGTTTTTATAATTAATATATCACATTTTAATCTGTTTTTAAATAAAATATTAGTGTTGACTGACAGACAACGTCATTATTTTTTCACTAATTACTATTAAATTAATCATTAATATGAAAATTTTTGCAACTTTTCGCTTTAGATAATTGTTATCC
>JAYEHE010000260.1:0-2747 GCA_034659415.1 Candidatus Zixiibacteriota bacterium
AAACCATCTGTTATTTAAAGAAATTTCTTCAAGAGCATAAACAGATGAAATCCTATTTTCTTTTTCAGTTATTGTCTCAGAATACGGTCCCCAGGCAGATTCCGAACTAAAATCAGAATCAAATTTTTCAATTTCTGATTCCACGCCGATTGATAGAATATTATTACTATTGATATTAAAATTATTTAAACTGCTGATTTTAAATTTCGTGCCGGATGAATTGAAATTGGAGGCATCATCCGGATGCTCTGTATCAGTTTCATTGATAGCTTCATATTCATTGTTTAAATAAAGTAGTTTCACAGATGGAATCCAAAAATCGTCTGACCCAAATTTATTTAATTGTAGTGATATGTTTTTTGTGATTGATTGATTGATGTAATTAGGGTCTTCAAAAATCCCCCAACTATTATCAATATCTGCTTTTGCATCAAGATACTTACCAGTGAAATTCAATTCGAATTTATCTGACAAATTATATCCGAGATGAGTTGCAATTTCACTGTTTTCGTATCCGTCATTTTCTTTCGTACCCAAAGTGTCAGTTGTAGCTGAAAAACCATCGCTGTCTTTTCTTGAAAGAAAAACTGAATAATCAAATTTATCCTTGGATCCGGAAATAATGGCCGATTCATTAAAAGAATTATATGATCCGACTTCACTTTGTAAACTCACACTCGGCTCGCCAAAACCTCGTTTTGTGAATATTTGAATCACGCCCCCGATAGCATCAGAGCCGTATAAAACAGATTGTGAACCGCGAAGGATTTCTATTCGTTGAATATTTCCGCTGTTCAAATGTGCAAAATCAAAAGCACCGTTAGGGGATGAGGGATCGTTCATCTCAATACCGTCAATTATCACCAAAGTATGATGAGAATTTGCACCACGCATAAAGACCGAAGTTGCTTTGCCGGTACCTCCGCTTTGGACAACATTGAGTCCAGGCACAGTACGTAAAATTTCAGCTACCGATGATTCCTGTGATTTTTGAATATCGTTCTCAGTTATAACCGTAACTGAGCTACCGATTTCCTTGACTGGTGTAGCTTTCCTGTTTGCCGTTACGACAATTGAATCTGGGATTTGTTTTGGGTTGGTTGGGTTGTTAATCAGGTTATTTGCTTTGGGTCCCGACGCACCAATGGCAAAAACCAGAGTAACATACATGAAAAAACGCTTCATGGTGTAACTCCTAAGCTAACCAGAAGCGCAGTTTATCTTTAGGCAATCCCACGCCACCGTTAGCAAAAAATATTGTGGCTTTGGCAGGTTTCCTGGCTTGGGTATCAACCCTTCACAAACGCCTTCCCAACCTAATGGTTAGTGGCATATTGTTCGGAAAGTAACCTTTACAGTAGCGGGGCTGCGATGGATTTACACCATCTTCCCTTTTACCCGTCAACTTGACGGCACCAAAACAATGTATTTTTAATAAATTAAAATTTCTCTCAGGTGTCAAGCAATCAAAATATATAAATCTGAGATTGCTTCGTCCGTCTGCGACGGACTCGCAATGACGGCAATTTTATAATTGTCAGAAAAAAAGGCAGTTTGAGTAAGTCAGGAGGCGTGTCCTCCTGACATCTTTATTCTATCCCCCCCAAAATAATAGCGTTTTAATTTTGACATATTTCAATATATGATTTTTTTATCTTCAATATCAATAACAAAAAAGTCAGGAGCACACGGCTCGCTGACCTACTAAGAATTTAACTTTCTTTTTTCAATTGCCCTCTTAACCAGTTCTGCATATTTCTGCGATAAAGCATACGAAGCATAATTCTCATGGGCAAATTTGTGGCCATTAGAAGCAAGTTTATTACGTAAAGACTTATCAGATAATAGCAGGTTAAGCTTGTTTGCTAAATCTGACATATTATCAAGTTCGCATAGCAATCCGGTTTCGTTATCTTTAATAATATCAGTGATGCCTCCTGATTTAGTTCCGACCACAGAAGTTTTACACATCATAGCTTCTGATAACACCAACCCAAATCCCTCTTTATATGAATTAAGAACAACCGTCGCCGCTTTGTTATAAACATTTCGTAGCTGAATTTGCGGAACAGGGGCAAAGATTGTAATTCTACTTTGCAAGCCAAACTTTTCTATTAGTTGCTCAATCTCGCCTTGCAAGTCACCTTCGCCATAGATATGAAGCTTTGCCCGATCATTTTTTTCAACCACTAACGCAAACGCTTTAATAAGAATATCAACTCGTTTTTGTTCAGTAAAACGAGTAACTGAAGTAATTAAATTTTCATCTTTTTTAACAGATTCATCATAGTAGAAAATTGATTCATCGTGCGGAAGAGGAAGAACCTTAAGGTTCTTATATAGGTTTTTGTCTGTTTTTAGAAGTTCTTCTTTCATAAAATTTGAAACAACTGTCCAGCTTTTTAGACTATAACAAAAAGGTTTAAGATATTTGTAAGCCATCCCGCTGTATTTGTTGAGTAGTCTGATATCGGTCCCGTGCGATGACATTACCATCGGTAATTTATATTTTGCTTGAATTGATTTCATTATCAAACCGGAAGGTATCAGCCAATGACCCGCAACTGCATTTATTTTTTCTTTTTCAATTATTTCAAAGGCAGCTTTTCGAAAATGATTCAAAAATGATTGAAATTTAAAAATCCCACTAATTGAGCCTAACACCAGTTTATGCATTTGTCCCCGATATGCGAGATTTTGGTCATTTTCATCTTCAGCATATCGAAACCGGTATATTTTAACTCCGC